>CANSLL010000001.1 GCA_947647695.1 uncultured Clostridia bacterium
GCTGTCCTGCCTGTTGCACTTCGTTTGAAATCAGTGATTTATTCAGAGTTTCCCTAAAAAGAATACTTGACAAATTCCTGCATAACGTATATAGTTCATAAAGTGAACCAAAAACAAATCCTGTTACAAGGAGGTGATCCGATGGATTCGACGGCTTGCGCCGGTGAGCGCCTGCTCAGCGCGTGGCTGACTTTGTCGTCCACGCTGTGGAACGAGCGTATCGTGACGGGCATGACCTTCAACGAAGCGTTCATCTGCAATCTGCTCACCCACCGGCGTTTGGAAGCGCCCGGCGCGCCCCTGACCGCCACGGACCTATGCGCCCGGACCCAGCTTTTGAAGAGTCAGATGAACAAGCTGCTCAACGAGATGGAAAAGAAGGGCTATATCCAGCGCCTGCGTTCGGACAAGGACAAGCGCCAGAGCTTCATCCTGCTGACCCCCGCCGGGGAGGACGCCTACGCCAGGGAACACGCGGGCATCACCGCGATCCTCCAGGCGCTGGTCGAGGAGCTGGGCGAAGAAAAAACCCTCCATGCTGCCGATACCGTCGACGAGATCTCCCGCGCGCTGAAAAAGCTCGCTCTCTTGTAACAGCAGTTATGGAAAGGAATTTGTATGATTCGTATTCTTACCGACTCCGCCGCCGATCTGACACCGGAGGAGCTGAAGCGCTATCAGATCACCGCCGTGCCCCTGAGCATCCAGTTCGGCGAGCAGACGTACCGCGACGGCGTGACCCTCGACAAGGACAAGTTTTATGACCTGCTGCAAAATAGCGGGACCTTCCCCCAAACGTCCCAACCCACTCCCTGCGATTTTGAAGGGTTTTTTGAAGAAGCCAAAGCCGCCGGAGACGAGGTCGTCGCCGTGCTGCTGTCCTCCATCCTCTCCGGCACTTACCAGGGCGCCCGGATCGCCAGGGACATGGTGGACTACGACGGCATCCATCTCCTGGACAGCATGAGCGCCACCGTGGGCGAGCGGCTGCTGCTGCTCCAGGCCGTCTCCCTGCGCGATCAAGGGTGCGGCGCCCAGGAGATCCTTGCAGCCCTGGAAGCGCTGAAAAAGCGCATCTGTATCTGGGCCAGCCTTGATACGCTGGAGTATCTCCGCCGGGGCGGCCGCCTGTCCGCCGCCGCTGCTGGCGTGGGAACGCTGGCCAATATGAAACCCATCATCACCGTCACCGAGGGCAGCGTCTGCGTGGTCAAAAAGTGCATCGGCCAGAAACGCTCCATGGAGCAGATCGCTCATCTGATGGAAAACCGGCCGCCCGACCCCGCTTATCCCATTTTCGGCCTGTACACCCACGAGCGGGCCAACTGTACCGCCCTGACGGCCTATCTGTCCAAATCCGGCTTCACGATCCCGGAGGACGCCTATCTGAATATCGGCCCCAGCATCGGCTGCCACGTCGGCCCCGGCGCTTACGGCGTGGCGTATATCGCCGCAGAAGGGTAAAAAACGGGCAGAAAATCTATACACACTGCAATTTTTCGACAGGAAATTGCAGTGTGTCATTTTCTTTTGATACCATTTTCCGCGCCCTTTTTGACAGCACAGCGAAAAATAGGCGGGAGAAAGCCCGCGGTTCGGGGAAACCGCGGGCTTTCCGACTATATAGGACCTCCGAACCGCCGAATTTTTCGGCAGATCGGAGCTGTTCCGCTCCGGCGTTTATCCGCAGATGTAATTCCGCAGGCCCATGACCATATAACGGCCCGCCACAGCGCCCTGGTCGGGCGTTCCGATGGCTTTGGCAGCGAATACCGCCGCTTTTCCGAACTTCGGCGTCATGTTCTTGGTGGCCTCTACGCCCTCGTCCGCACCGGCAACGGCGGCGTTGATGACCGTATCCAGGTCCGCCGCACCGGCCTCCACGGCCTCGGTGGCTTTCTTTGCCGCCGCGTCCACGGCGTCAAGGATGGTGCGGTCGCCCAAGGCGCACTTGCCGCGCTTCTGGATACCCGCCGCAAAAGCGGTCAGATACGCGGCCAGCTCCGCCGGGCCGATCTCCTCCTTGCCCTTGAGGGCCTTGCCGCCCTCCATCACGCCGCTGGACATCAGTGTGCCCATGGTGGACGGCACCAGGGACGCCATCTTCATACCGGCCTTCATCAGCGTCTTGCCCACATCGCCGGCCTCGGCATTGTCGCGGATCAGCTGGGGCAGCGCGCCGTAGCCCTTGTGCATGGTCAGGCCCAGGTCTCCGTCGCCCATCTTCGCGTCCATATCGCACAGCTCATCCTTTTTCTCGGTGAAAATCTGCGCCACGCCTTCAAACAGCTCGCTCAGCTGTTCCAATGTGATCTTATCCATCCTGTGCCTCCTTACGCCTGGGTATAAAACGGCGTCTTGACCGGCAGGTCGATCTGCGCCTTCATCTCATCGTCCACCATGCGGCAGATGGAGATGGACGCGCCCGCCATTTCCATGGAGGTGGCGTATTCGCCCACAAAGGTGCGGTAGACCTTGATCCCCTTTTCATCCAGAATGCCCCGGACGGAGTTGCAGAGGATGTACAGCTCTTCCACGGAGGTCGCGCCCAGACCGTTGATCAGGATGCAGACCTCCTCGCCCGCGGCGACAGGCATATCGTCCAGCAGCGTCTTCATGGACTCCGCCGCGATCTCGTCCGCCGTCTTGACCGGGCCGTTCCACACGCCCGGCTCGCCGTGGATGCCCATGCCCATGGCCATCTCGTCCTCGCCCAGGGTAAAGTTGGGATGGCCCACTTCGGGGATCACGCAGGGCGTGAGGGCAAAGCCCACGGTGCGGGTGTTGTCCTTGGCCTTCTGAGCCGCCGCCAAAACCTCGTCCAGGGTACCGCCCTTGGCCGCCTTCGCGCCGGCGCACTTGTACATGAAGAAGATACCAGCCACGCCGCGGCGGGTGTCGGGGTTGGCGTTGGAGTTGACATCGTCCGCGCCCACGATGGAGCGGGTCTCGATGTCGTCCATCTCGCACATCTCGGCGGCCATGTCAAAGTTCATGATATCGCCGGTGTAATTGCCGTAAAGATACAGGATACCCGCGCCCGCTTCCACTTCCTTGGAAACGTTGTAGATCTGCTCGGCAGAGGGGGACTGGAACACGCCGCCGACGCCGCAGCCGTCCAGCAGGCCGTCGCCCACATAGCCTAAAAACAGGGGCAGATGGCCCGTACCGCCGCCGGTGATGATGGCGACCTTGCCGTCCTTCTTGTTGGCCGTGCAGAAGCAGCGCAGATCGCCTTCCACATACTTGACCTGATCGCCATAGGCGTCGTAAATGCCCTTGAGCATCTCGTCCACATAGTTTTCAGGCGCGTTGATAATTTTTTTCATCGGGACTCCTCCTTCAAACTTCTGCCGCGCGTTTCACATGGTCAGGCCAAGGGCCTCCTCCAGCGCGTCAAAATAAATATCCTCATGGCTGGTGTTGTTCTTGAAAATGCACACGCTCATGACCTCCTTGCCCACGGCAAAGGGCACCGCGTGCCACACGGAGGGCTTGAGGGAAATACCCAGTCCGCAGGGGATGTAAAATGCCGTGACGTTCTCCGCCTTCAGCTCCCCCGCCGGGGCCATGCCCACGATGAGGTCGCCGTCCATGGCGATCAGGTTTTCCGTGGTGTGGTCGTGGGCCTCAAACTCCTTGAGGACAAAGGCGTGGGGGATGACCCGCATCAGATTGATGGACGTGGGGTCGGGAATGACCACCGCCTGGGGATACCACAGATGGGTGGCGGGATTGCCGCCGGCCTCGCGGCCCTCGGTGGTCAGCACTTCGCCGAAGGGCGCAAAGGCTTCCTTCGTCAGCTTCTGGACCTGAATCGTTTTCATAAACTTTGAGCCTTCCTTTCTAAACTCAGGACGCCGCAGCGGCCTTTTTCTCCGCTCTCTTTTCCAGAACGACGCTCAGTACCAGCGCCGCGATCAGCAGACAGCCGTTGGCGAAGGTCTTGGCGTTCTGGGAAACGTGCATCAGGCTGAACCCGTTGGCGATCATTTGCAGCAGCAGCACCGCCAGCGTCACGCCCAGTACGCGGCCCTTGCCGCCGTCGGGGTGGATGCCGCCCAGCACGACGATCAGCAGCGTCAGCAGCGTGTAGGTCGAGCCGTTGGAGGACTTGGCGGAGTTGAGGTGGGAGGTGATCAGGATGCCGGAGATGCCACCCAGGATGCCGGAGAACATGTAGGTCATGATGGTGACCTTCAAGGTGTTGATGCCGGAGTACATGGCGGCTTTGGCGTTGGAGCCGAGGAAATAGATCTCATGTCCGAACACCGTACACTTCATGATAAATACCACCGCTGCCAGCACCACGATGAAGATCAGCAGCACGATGGGAATGCCCGTGCCGGGGATCGTGCCGTTGGCGATGTTCTTGAACGCGTCGCACATGCCGTTGATGGCCGGGCCGCCGGTGATGCCGTAGGCAAGGCCCGTGTACAGCTGGAGGCCGCACAGCGTGACCAGCATGGCGGGCAGGCCGAAGTAGCCGATGATAAAGCCGTTGAACGCGCCGCAGGCAGCACCGACCACAATGGCCACCACGATGGCCAGGATCAGGGCCGGCAGGACCATGCCGGGATTGAGGACGGTGGTGCCGTCCATCTGCACCATGTTTTTCAGGATCAGCGCCGCTAAAACGCCGCTCAGATTCATGATGCCCACTAAGGACAAGTCGATGCCGCCGGCGATCATGCAGGCCATCATGCCAAAGGCCAGGATACCGTATTCAGGGAACTGGAAAATCATCGACACCAGGTTTTTCCCGGAGAAGAAGTCCGACGGGGACAGGATCATCATAATGATGCAGACGAGAACCATCAGACCGATGATGGTCACGATATGCGTATCTCTCAGAAAACCAGGCAGGCGTCTGTCTTTTGTCAATTTCGGTTCGCTCATGATGTCTGCACCTCCTTAAATCTTACCGAGCTTCGTCTGGCGCTTGGCCTGGATCGAGGTCAGGATCGCGCCCAGCAGAAGCACCAGGCCCACTGCAAAGGTCTGCCAGCTGGTGGGGATGCCCAACATGTTCAGGTTGGTCTGCACCAGGGTGATCAGCAGCACGCCGAGGATCGTTCCGCCCACATTGCCGTGTCCGCCGGTCAGGCGGCAGCCGCCGACGACGCAGGCGGCGATAATAATCATCTCATCGCCCATCAGCGCGGTGGTCGTGGACGAGTGCATCAGCGTGGTGTAGATCATGGCCGTCGCGCCGGCGGCCACGCCGCAGAAAATATAGGCAAAGAACTGGAGGAGGCGGACGTTGAAGCCGGCGATCCGCGCGGCGTTGGCGTCGCCGCCGATGGCGTACAAGCCGCGGCCCAGCATGGTAAAGTGCATCACCAGCGCCATCACGACGCACAGGGCGACCGGTACCAGGAACAGGATCGTCAACGGATAAGTAAAGCCCGTCGCCGCGTCGGTGTACGTTACCAGATTGACCCGATACAGCGCCTCCAGGGAGGGCGGAAGGGTCGTAAATTCCCGGGTGCCCAGGGCCAGGATCAGCCCGCCGGAGGCGATGGAGCTGGTGGCCAGGGTGGCAATCAGCGGCGGCAGCTTGAGGTAGGACACCAAGATGCCGTTGAGGATGCCGAAGATCAGGCCGATGAACATGGCCAGACCGAAGAAGGCGAACACATTGTCCGGCAGCATCCCGTGGTAGTTCAGGTACAGCGGCACATACATGGCCACGCAGCCCACCGCGGGGAAGGAAACGTCGATGCCGCCGGAGATGATGACCACCATCTCGCAGATGGCAAAGCACATGGTAAAGATGCCGGCGCGGCCGATGTTGATGGCCGTGGCAGGGCTGAGGAACGCCGGCTGGCGGATAGAAACGACGATGCAGAACACGGCGATGACGTAAATCAGGATCATCGGAGTGCTCGTCAGGGCCATTTTCAGCTTCTGATTCTGAGTTGTCATTTGGACTCGACCTCCTCTTCATTGGCGCCGATCAGCAGATTCGACAGGGAGATCTCGTCGATGCTGTTATCGACCTCGGCCGCAACCTTCCCGTCGCGCATGACGACGATCTTGTTGCAGTTCTGCACCAGCTCGGGCAGGTCGTCGGAGATGACGATGATGCCGATGCCCTGCTGGGCAAGATTGTGCAAAATCCCGTGGATCTCGGATTTTGCACCGATATCGACGCCCACCGTGGGGCCGTCCAGGATAAACAGCTTCGGGTCCGTATTCAGCCACTTGGCGATGACCACCTTCTGGGCGTTGCCGCCGGAAAGGGTGCGCACCGCGGGCTTGGGCGACGGCGCCACGATGCCGATCTCCTTGATCCAGTGCTTCGTCGCGTCCTCCATGCCCTGCTCGTCCAGCCGGGCGCCCTTCATATAGCGGCGGATGGAGGAGGCGATGGTATTGTCCTGGATGGAGCGCTGCATGAACAATCCCTGGGTCAGACGGTCCTCGGGCACATAGCCGATGTCGTTGGCCATGGCGTCCGCCACGCTCTTGATGGTGATCTCCTTGCCGTTGAGCACCACCCTGCCGGACTCCGCCGGCGCGATGCCGAACAGCGCCTCGCCGATTTCGCCGCGGCCTGAGCCGAGCAGGCCCGTCAGGCCCAGCACGTCGCCCTTGCGCAGGGTAAAGGAAACGTCCTCGAAGGCGCCGCTGCGGGTCAGATGCTCCACGCGGAGGATCTCCTCCTCGGACGCCGCCGCGTTGTATTTCTCGCCGGAGATGTCCTTGCCGGTCATATCCCTGGTGAAACGCGCCTGGTCGTATTCGCTGATCGGGCCGCTGGAGACATAGGCGCCGTTGCGCAGGATGGTCAGGCGGTCCGCGATGCGGTAGATCTCGTCTAACTTGTGGTTGACGATCATGATGGCGATGCCTTTTTCCTTCAGGTTGCGCACGATGGCCCACAGCTTCTCCACCTCCCGGGCAGTCAAAGCGGTGGTGGGCTCGTCCAAAATCAGGAGCTTCGCGTCGTTGACGATGGCGCGGCCGATGGCCACCATCTGTTTATTGGCAACCGACAGGCGCTCTAACTTCACGTCGGGATCGATATGAGCGCCCACCTGCTCCATTGCTTTTGCGGCGGTCTCGTGGATTTCCTTCCAGTTGACCAGCTTCGCTTTGTTTTTCAACTCCCCGTTCAGCGCGATATTTTCCGCCACCGTCAGGTTCGGAAACACCGCAAAATCCTGGTAGATGACCTGGATGCCGCGGTTGATCGCGTCCATGGGTTTCATTTTTTCTACTTTTTCCCCGTCGATCCAGATAGAGCCCTCGTCAGGCTCATGCACGCCGGAAATGGCCTTGATCAGCGTGGACTTGCCGCAGCCGTTTTCGCCGGCCAGGCAGTGGACCTCGCCCTTTCGGATCTCAAGGTCGACGCCCTTCAGCGCGTGAACGCCGCCGAAGGACTTTTTGATACCTTCCAGTTTCAAGAAGATTTCTTCAGACATAGTACCGGCCCCCCGTTTTTCCTATATAGTCGATTTGCTATGGACCCCCATGGGGCGAGCCGCCACATGGGGGTCCATTCAGTTGTCGCTTTCGCGTTGGATCTTCGCGCTCTTAGAAGTTGTAGTTGGCCATGTTGTCCTTGGTGACGTCGACGCGCGCGTTGCCGTACAGAACGGTGGGCGTGCCTTCGCCGGCGGTCAGGGACTCATAACCAACAGCAGCCAGGGAGGTGGAAGCAACGTCCAGCTCGCCGCCGGCCGCACGGGCGTCCAAAACGGCGATCGCCAGCTCGATCATAGCCTTGCCGGCCTCAGCGGGATCCCACACAGAGAAGGAAGCGATGGTGCCGTCCTCAATGTAGTTGCCGCAGATGGTGGTCATGGAAGTACCAACGATGGCAACCTGGCCGGACAGACCCAGCTCGGAAACTGCCTGGGCAGCGCCGGCCACGTCGGTGGACGCGGAACCCTCGATCGCATTGATCTCGGGATGGGCGGTCAGCAACTCCTTGGTCTGGTTATAGGAAGAAGTGGTCTGGTCGCCGGTCTCATAACGGCCCAGCTTGACCATGTTGCTGTTCTCTGCGAAATACGCGTCGGCAGCGTCGCACCACTCGTTGTGGGAGACAGAGTTCAGGTCGCCCACGAACTGGATATAGGTGCCTTCGCCGTTGGTCAGCTCGACGAGCTGCTTTGCGAAGTTGGTGCCGTAGTCGGCGTTGACGAACGCTTCGATATCATAATCGAAGTACTGGGGATCCATGGAAGCAGCCTCGTGGGTGATCACAACGACGCCGGCCTCCTTGGCCTTCTGCAGCACGGGCGCCAGAGACTGGGAGTCGAAGGGAACGACGCAGATGGCGTCCCAATCCTCAGCCAGCAGGCCCTCGACATAGCTCGCCTGGTCGGCGCCCTCGGTGGAGCCGCCGTACAGGTAATCGGTGCCGTTATCGGCATTGTAGGCCTTCACGCCCTCTTCCATGCGCTGGAACCAGCCGATGTTGGTCATCTTCGGCACAACAGCGATCTTATAGGTCGCGCCGTCGCCGTCGCCCTGGTTGTCATCTCCACTGTTGCCGCCGTCATTGCTGTTGCTGGGGCCGCAGCCTGCGAACAGGGTAGCGGTCATCATAACAGCAGCGCCCAGAGCGAAGATCCTTTTGAAATTCTTCATGGTAATCAGGTCCTCTCTTCATCAAGATAAATTCGGTCTTCCAACCGTAGCTTTATAGTAAAATATTCCCGTTCTATTGTCAAGCAAAATTCAACAATTTAATAAAATTACCCTTACTTTTTTTGTCGATTATGCACATGGTCTATCTTCCATAACAGTGCAAAATGCCAGAATTTATTTTTTAATCCTTTTTGGCATTGTAAAACACTGCCAAAGCGCCCTTTCATGAGGCACACTGCGCACATTCTGTCTTTCTCCGGCGGAAAAGCCCATGCGCGCCGCCTCTTTTTGAGCCATATACGCAAAAAAAGAACGCGCCCAAATGGCCGCGCTCTTAACCGTTCAAGATTTTTAACCGCACTGTTTTTCAACAGGGCCGGTTCATTCCCCGCCGCCCGCATCAGCCGCAGGCGCGGGCGCTGCGTCAGCAGCGGAGGCGTCTCCGCCTTCGGACGTGCCGCCGTTCCTGTCCTCGTCGTCCAGCACGCTTTCCCACTCCTCCGGGTCCTCCTTCGGACGGCGCAGGGCCATAGCCAGCTTGTAACCGTTGCTGTCGTGCTCCATCAGATACCGCAGATCCTCCGGCGGCACCTTGTCCCCGGCCATGATGCGCGCCGCGATCTTCTGGCATTTCTGCATGGTCTTCATTTCCTTGTCGAAAGCCTCCAGCTGGGCATTGGCCGTTTCCAGCTCGCCCAGGAGGCCGCCCTCGTCCTCCTTCTTTTCCTGACGGTGGATCACCTCCGTCTGCTTACGCTGCTGCTCCAGCATGGCCAGGGCGCGCTTGGACAGCTCCAGCTGGTCCGCGCGGGCCTGCTGGCGCTTTGTCAGAGGCGTCGCCTCCGCCTTTTCGGGCGCCGCCGCCTGTGTGGTGCGGGAAAGTTGTTCGTTTCTTCTTAGACGGTCCGTCAAGCCGAGTTCCATCTTTGTGCGCCTCCTTTGCGGTGCGGGATCTCTCCCGTTATTTTGATTCAATAGGATCACTCTATTTATTATATCGGACCATTTTGCAAAAAGTATAGATGCTGCGCCCAATTTTCCGCCCCGGATGCAGGAAGGGACGGCACAGCTCCCCGCGCCGTCCTTGATATCAGGATTCTTCCTGGAACCGCTCCCGGTAATAGGCCCGGAACGCGGCAAGCTCTTCCTCGTCCTTGCGGTCCAGCCCCGCTTCCAGGGCGAGGCCCTCAATGTGATGAGTGAACTCGTGGGCCAGGGTGGTGTACAGCTCGTTGTCCCAATCCTCCCGGGTCCATTCCTCCTTCTCCGCCAAAGCCGCAAAGGATCCGTAGTAGAGGTTGATGTACCGCCCCATCTGGTCGTCGCAGTACTCCCCCATGATGTAGATCTCCCCCGGCGGGAACTCCGGGTCCTCCACGGCCTCGGGCAGCAGGGAGATCCCGCCGTTCAGGTCCCGGTAAAACACCGGCGGGAACGTCTCGGCCATCCCGTCCAGGATATCGCCCGCCTCGTCAATGGACAGCACCATGTGCTCATGTCTCCCCTTTCTCTTCTCCGCCGCGCTCCGGCCCAAAGGCGGCCCTTACGGCTGCTCTCTCCGTCTGTCCTCCACGGGGACAGCTTTCAAAATGCCCGCCAGGATAGCGCCCAGCGGAAACACGATCCAGCAGACAGACCAGAGGTGGAACAAAAATCCCAGGATGAGGAACAGTCCTGTAGCTGACAGCATAATCACACTGCTCCAGGAACGCCCGTTTCTCGCGTCCTTCTCTTCCCCCAGGGTGCGGGAAAACTCCCGCTCTACTTTCTGATCCACCGCCTCAGAAATACGGCGGTCCAGACCGTCCGTCTTTTCTCTGACCTTCTTTGCCGCGCCGCTGCGGCCCTTAAAGTGATATTTTGCATATTGGATGCTCAAGTACACGATCGCCGCCACGCCGCCGGCCAGGATCGTCATAAAGGCGCCGACCGCGGTCCCCTCCGACACCGCCCAGCCCTCCAGCAGCAGGATTGCCGCAGGAGACAGCACGACCATCCCTACGCCGATGGCCATGCCCCCGGCGAAGATGTCCCGGAACCGGTGCAGTTCCTCCATCGGATAGAGGTTTTCCACCACCGGGTACTCCTTGCGGAACGCGCCCTCCGAAAGGCCCGCCGCAACGAACAGTCCCGCCGCCGCCGCGATCAACGCCAGCATGACCATTACACCCAACGCCTCGTTCCACTGACTGAGAAAGAGCGTCGCCGCAACGCCCATCAAAATCAGTCCGACGCCGGCGGCGATCTGAAGGGAGAATTTATTGGCGTGCCGGTCATACGCCGCAAACACCGCCTGCCGGTCATAGCCCCGCGTCTCCGGGCGCGCAGCAGCGTCATCCCCGGCAAAGGGCGCGGCTCCGTCCGGGACTGCGTCCCCTTCTCCGGCCGTCAGGCACGGCGCGTCCCCCACGGGCGCTTCCGGCGTCCCTGCTCCCTCCAGCGGGTCCGGCCCTTCCGCAGGTCCGCACTCCGCACTGCCGCGGAGCAGCTCGTCCAGGGAACAATGGAGCACGTCGGCCAGGGCCGGGAGCTTTTCCGCGGCAGGGTACGCCTGGCCCGCTTCCCATTTTCCCACCGCCTGGCGGGAAACGTCCAGGGCCTCGGCCAGTCCTTCCTGGGTCATACTGGCGCGGCGGCGCAGCAGCGCCAGCGTCTCTCCAAATTTCGTCATGGTCTTTCCTCCTGTACACCGGCAGTATGCCGTTCTTTTCGGCTCCATTGTCCGCAAAGACGGTTCGTTTCACCACCAACCAGGCGTTTCTTCCCCTGTTTTCCCCCGCAACCAAAGGTTGCCTTTCCGTCTCTTTCCCTTGGGCTGCAACAGTTTTTCCTTTCATCCTCCAGGGGAAGATTTTTCCTTTCTCACCTTCTGCCGTATTGCCGCGCGATCCGCTCCAGCTCTTCCTCCGACGCGTTGCGGATGTGGTCCTCATCCAGCAGCATGGCCGGCATCCCGGCAGCGGCTCCCGCATAGACCTCCTCCAGCAGTTCCCGGCGCAGCGCCTCAGTCTCTGACCAGTCCTTCATGACGTGTCCCTCCCCTGCTCTTTTGGTTTCTTTTTATTATACCGGAAAAAAGCGCCGCTGTCAGCGCTTTTTTGTGAGGGCTTCCGGTTTTTTCAACAGGAACGGTCAATCTCCATAATACGCGATCAGCAGATCGACGACTTCGCCATAGCTTTCGATGCCGCTCTCCTCGCCGTAGCTTTTGAGGAAATTGTCGTAGACGTCCTGGGACACCGCAGCCGTCTTGCTCTCAAACTGGCCCCAGTACGCGTTGTTGTCCCGCAGGTCCGCCCGCACCCGCGGGTCCAGCCCGGCGTGTATCTCCTCCCAGGCCTCCCGGTCCGCCTGGTACAGGGCGTTGCTCAGATGGACGAAAGCGAACAGCGCGCCGGAATACTCGTAGGCCGCGTCGCCGCTTTTTTCACAGGCCAGGATCGCCACAAAGTTGCACTCCTGTTCCGAGGCGATGCTCCGCTGGTGGGCCATCTCGTGGGCGATGGTGGCGGGCAGAAGGCAGGCGGGGCTGTGATCGTTCAGGTTCGCCTCGCCGGTGAAGGGGAAGAAAAAGCCGGTGAAGTTCGTCTCGCTCATGAGACGGGAAAAAGAGACGCGCTTGGGCGTATGGTCGTCCATAGCCAGGAAGGGGTAGACCTCCTCCACTCCCCGGTAGATCGTGGGCGCGCCGCTGTAGATTTCCTCCCGGGCCACATCAAACACGCCGTTTTCATCCCGGGCCACGCTGCCGCACAAGCGGTTCAGCTCTCCGGCAAACCGCGCCGTCACCGTCCGCAGCTGCGCGGCTGATACGCCCTCCACCGTGATCCCCGACCGGTCGCGAAAGCCGTCGATGTAGTAATTCACGCCCCAGAGCAGGCAGAAGCCGCTGTACAACGTCAGTCCGACGCACGCCAGGCCCAACACGCGGGGATAGACGATCCGCAGCCGGTCGCGCCGCCGGACCAGGTCCGCCGCAAAGACGGCAAGGTACAGCACAAGCCCTCCGGCGGCGGCAAACAGCAGCACCTCCGCCACGGAAAAGGGAACGGCGGCGCACACCGCGCCCAGCGCCCGCTTCAGCGGCTCCGTGACATGGAACGCCAATGCGTTCATCAGCGCCCGGTTCCCCTTGGCGGCGTGGAAAAAGACGGCCGCGGCCAGTGCGGCCAGCAGCCAGATGTGCAGCTTCGGACAGCGCAGAAAAAAGCGTTTCATATGCGTGCTCCCCTTTTTTGATCTTCCCCGTTATCATACCACGAACGGCGGAAAATATCTTCTCTTTCCGCAAAAGCCGCCGGAATTTTTGACGGCTCAAAGGGCGCTGTTCAGCGCATCCTCCAGGGGAAAGGACAGATAGTCCATCAGGGAATAGACCTGCCGCCAATCGCCGGACAAGAGCCTGTTCCAGGGTCATTTCCGTCAGCTGTTCTATGTTCTTTCCTCCTTCGTCAGGCCACGGCGCAGCAGCCGCGCCGGTTCCCTCTTGCGGAAAAACGGCCCATGGAACATTCCATGGGCCGCTCTTTGCTTCTCCGCTGCGCCGTTTCCCAACGGCGCGTTACTTCTTCTGCTCCACCACGACGATGCGGATCTTTTCGCCAATGCTGTCGTAGTACAGATCCGCCGTATCCGCGAAGGAGCGGGCCGCGCCGACGCTCATCCACATACCGGTGGTCTTGTTGTAGCACACCACGTCGTCCGCCACGGGATACGTCGTGCCCTTGACCGTAACGGAGGTCTCGCCGCGCCAGGCGTTGTTGGGCACGTTCTCTAACTTCGACACCCGGGCCGTAGCCGTCACCCGGGCCTCGCCGCTCTGGTTGGTGTAGAAGGCGATGCCGCCGAAGTCGCCGTTGCGGTAGCCGCCGCCGCACTCGGCAGTGGGCGACGCCTTGCCGTTGCCGTACTCCACGCTGATGGTGGCGTTGCCGGCAAAGCTCTCGTTGCCTTCATCGTCCTCAGTGTAGCGCGCGGGCGTAAAATGGAAACGTCCGTAGGTGTAGGCGTCACCGGTGCCGTTGTCCAGGACGATGACGCTGACCTTGTCGGCATAGTTGCGCTCGGCGTAGAGGATGCTGGAGGAATCGATCTTCGTCTTGGAGATGCCCGAGAGCTTGATCTCCTTCAGGGCGCTGGCGCCCACCTTATCGTAGATCCGCACATTGTCCGCCAGGCTCTGGCCGCCCAGGGTGCGGCCGGAGACGTCGAAGTCGCCGCGGATGTTGCCGGAGGTGATCCGGCTCAGGGAGATCTGGTCGCCCTTCTGATAGGACGATACCCGCACCAGCTGGCCCTGATAAGCGCCCACGTTGTTTTTGCCCAGATGGGGATTGCCCTTGACCTCCAGGCCGCAGAAGAGCTTCACCGTGGCGGATTCCTCGCTCACCTCCGTGGCGATGCCCACGGCGTTACCGCGCACCTTGGACGGGTCCGCCGCGCCGGCCACCTGGTTGTCCTCGGTCAGCAGCAGCGTGATCTGCTCGCCGATCTTAAAGGAGGACAGGCTGGCCGCAGCGCTGGGCAGCACCTTGAACTTGGTGCCCAAGACCGTCACCTCGGTGGGGGATTCCAGATTCGGCTCCACGTTGGCATAGAACCCGGTCAGGCGGGTGTCGGAGACGCGGATGGAGTTGCTGGCGCTGTCGTAGGTCGCCACGTCGTACTGGCGCAGGTCCCCCGGCGAGGCAATGACGCCGTTTTTATAGATCGCGTAGCTGGTGGAATCGGTCAGCTCCTGGAAGCCCGCGGTGCTGCCCTGACCGGCCACGATCACCGCCTCCTCCGCGGCCGCCGCGCCGGCAAAGAGGTAATCCAGCCGTCCGGCGCTGTTGAAGTACATGGTAATCACCGTACCAGGCCGGAGATCGGGGAAAATGTCGCTGTATTGCTTCTTCTCCCCCTGGTAATAGCTGACGATGGAGGAATGGACGCTGTAGTGCATCCCGCCCATGTCGATCATCTCGTCGGCCTTGGCCTCGGAGAGGGTGATGCTCTTTTTCGTGCTCTCATCGGGAATAAAGGTGAGGACCCGCTTGTTGCTGCCCAGCAGCAGTGTGCCCTTGCGTCCCGCCAGAGACGGGTCCGCCGGACGGTCCGCCACCTTGTAGATCGTATTTTCATGGGTCTTGATGGCATTGGCGGTACCGTCGTCCGCCGTGGCGTCCACCGACACCAGAATCACGTCCGGCACCAGGGTGCCCAGCTTGTGGGCATAGCTCTCGCCGCCATCCTTCTGATCGGTGGTGAGCAGGTTGCGGAACAGCTTTACCGCCTGGGCACGGGTCACCTTGGCGTCCGCGTTCAACTTCACGCCGTCGGTCAGGCCGATGGAGGCAGCCGTGTTGAGATAGCCCTGGGGCCACACCGCGCCCACATCTTTGTCCTGATAGTCCAGCATCCGCATGAGGATCGTCACCGTCTGTCCGAAGGTGATGTCCTCGTCGGGATGGAACCGGCCATCAGGGTACCCGGAGAGGAGCTTTCCCTCGTTCTTCTCTCCCTCACCCCGGACGGCCAGATTGATATAGCCCGCCGCCCAATGGCTGGCGCGCACATCGGGGAAAATGGTATAGCTCTGGTACTGGCCCACCGCGCCGCTTCGCCCCGTCATGACCACCGCCATCTTCGCAAACTGGGCGCGGCTCAGCGTACCGTTCGGCTGGAACGCGCCGCCGCCGGTGCCGTCAACGACACCCAGCATCCGCAGCACCTCCACGTTTTCCGCAGTCTCCGCGTCGGAAATATCCGTAAAGGACACCGCCTCCGCCTCCGGCGCGAACACCGGCAGCAAACACAGGATCAGGGCAAAGGCCATGACGCCTGATAGGATCCGTTTTGTCATTCTCATGGTAAATCTCTCCTTACTCCGCGCGCAGCGCCACCACGGGCTGCAGCTTGGACGCTTTGATTGCCGGGAACATACCGAACAGGATGCCCAGGGCCACCGAGAACAGGAACGCGCCGACGGTGACGCCCGCCTGGGGCAGCAGCACCATCTGCACGATGAGCTTGCTGGCGATGGCCGTGCCCAAAAAGCCGATGGCGATGCCGATGATGCCGCCGATGCCGCAGATCATGGCCGCCTCGATCAAAAACTGGGCGATGATGGACTTGCGCTCCGCGCCGATGGCACGGCGGATGCCGATCTCCCGCGTGCGCTCGGTTACGGTGACAAGCATGATATTCATGATGCCGATGCCGCCCACTAGCAGGGAAATGCCGGCAATGGCGCCCAGCATCAGGGCCATCATCATCGCCTGCTGGTTATTCTGATCCTGCCACTGCTGGTCGCTGTAGCACCAGAAGGAACCGCGGTTGGTCTGCTCCCAGCCGGAAAAGTTGCCGTTGAGCAGCGTGATGACCTTGTTGACGGATGCAGAATCCTTTGCCTTGACTGTAAACTCGCTCATATCCGCCCAGCCCTCGGAAAGGTACCGCTGGGACGTATAAGGGATGACGATGATGTTGTCCAGAGAATACTGCTTGCTGGGGTCCTTTTCGCCGTACACGCCCACCACGGTAAAGGTCGCGCCGCCGATGGTCATTTCTTTATTGATGGGGTCCGCCGCGTCGAAAAACTCCTTTGCAGCCCGGGCGCCGAGGACACAGACGGCGTTGTAGTTCTGGATGTCCAGATAGCTCAGATCCCGTCCTTTTTCGATCTTGAAGTTGTTGCACATGGAATACTGGTCGCTGCCCAGGTAGATCTGCGGCGACCACTCCATGCTCCGGCTGTTTTTCGCCCCGTACTTCACCGTACAACCCACATAGCCGTTGGGCGTGACGCCCAACACCATGTCGATGCCCTTGCAGTAATTATACACCTCGTCAAAGGCGTCGCCGCCGTTCCAGAGGTTGGCGTAAACCGTGATCTTGTTGGTGCCCATGGACTCGTAATATTCCATCTGCTTTTTGTTCACGCCGCCGATAACGGAGATGATGATCATCACCGCCGCGATGCCGATGATGATACCCAGCATCGTCAGCAGGGAACGCATTTTTTTTGCCAGGATGGACTTGACTGCCATCTTGAACGCCTGGGTCAGATTCACAGCCAATCCACCTCCTGTTCGTGGTCCTCCAAAACCTTGCCGTCGGAAATGCGCACGATGCGCCTGGCCGTGGCGGCGATGCCGTTGTCATGGGTGATCAAAATGATCGTGCTGCCCTCCCGGTTCAGCTGCTGGAGGAAGCCCAGGACCTCCAGGCCCGTTTTGGAGTCCAGGGCGCCGGTGGGTTCGTCCGCCATGATGATGGGCGGGCTGGTGGCAATGGCGCGGGCGATGGCCACGCGCTGCTGCTGGCCGCCGGACATCTCCGAGGGCTTATGGCGTCCGCGGGTGCCAAGGCCCACGCGCTCCAATGCCCCATGGGCCAGCTCCGCCCGCCTGCCGGGCCCGATGCCCTGATAGATCAGCGGAAGCTCCACGTTTTCCTGGGCGGAAAGCTCCGGGATCAGATTGTAGCCCTGGAAGATGAAACCGATCTGCTTGTTGCGGATGTGGGACAGCTGCTTGTCGGTCAGCTCGCCCACGTCCTGGCCGTCCAGCAGATAGGTGCCGTAGGTGGGGATGTCGAGACACCCCAGCACATTCATCATCGTGGACTTGCCCGAGCCGGACGCGCCCGCGATGGCCACGAACTCGCCCCGGTCGATGGTCAGGCTCACCCCGTCCAGCGCCCGGACCTCGCTCTCCAGTCCCTCGCCGTAGATCTTATAAATATTGTCAAGCTGTATCAGCATGGTCCTGTCCTCTTCCCTTAGTACATCCCGGTGTACATCACCTGCTGGAAGACCTCCATGCCGATCTCCAGACCGGCGGCCTCGCCGTCAAGGATCTCCACGTTCTGGTTATCGGAAATGCCCAGGGTAACGGGTACGGCGTAGTAGCCCGTCTCCGGTACGCCGTCCACGGGGATCTCCAGATCGATGGCGTTTTCGGGCCGCGCGTCGGTGTGGACAAAGACGACGCTCCGGGTGCCCTCCGGCGTCTCCACGGATTTGACCGCCTGGATGGGCAGGTACATGCAGTCGTCGCTCTGACTGGTCACCATGTTATACGTCGCGTAGGTACCGGGCATGACGCTGCCGTCGGGGTTGTCGATGCTGATGACCGCCGGGAAGGTGGCCACGCCGTTTTCCGTCTTGGACGTGAGGCTCACCGAGGTAACGATGCCCACGCAGGGCGTGCCCCACTGGTCGATGTCCACCATCATGCCTTCCTTGACATAGGAGATATTGCGCTCGTCCACGTTGGCGTCCAGCACGATCTGGCTGTTGTCCGCCACCACCACCACGGTGGTGCCGGTGGAGACCTCCTGGCCCGGCTCGATGGAGACGGACATGACAGTGCCCGCGATGGGGGCCACGCCGTTGAGCAGATCGAGGGCCTTCTGGGCCTCCTCCAAGTTCTTTTCCGCCGTCTTCATGCGGGTCTCCATATCGAAAATGGCCGTGTCGTTCTCGTCGCCGCCCATGACCAGCAGCACCGCGCCCGCCTTGACGGAGGCATAATCCCGCAGGTTCACCTGCTCCACGGGCCCGCCCACCTTGGTGACGATGTCCGTGGTCTGGAAATATTCCAGCTTGCCGGATTCATAGGGGTAAACCGTCTCGCCGCCCACGGTCAGGGTGGCGCTGGCGTCCATTTCAGCCGTCAGGGTGCCGGGATTGTCCAGGATAAAGTCCACCTCAAAGAGCTTGGAGCCCTCGGGGCTGATGCGCTCGACCATGTGGATCTCCGAAACCTTGCCGCTCTGGGTGGCCATGGTGGCGGGGATGGAGATGCTGGCGCTCTGTCCCACCTTGATCTCCTGAGCGTAGGCGTAGCTATAATACTGCTTCAGGCGCATTTTGGAATCGTCGTTCAGCGTGGCCAGGGTGGCGCCGCTGGACAGATCGTCGCCCACCTTGGGGATTTTACCGCCCTCCGGCAGGCTGATCCGGCCGCCGTGGGGCGCGCGCACCGTCAGGTTCGCCTCGGCCTCCCGCAGCTTTTGCAGCTCCTTGCCGCAGCTTTCCACTTCCTTGCGGGCCGTCTCCACGGCTTCCTCCGCCGTCTCGCTCTTGATGCGGTACAGCTGCTGGCCCGCCTCCACGGTGTCGCCCTCCTTGACGTATACCTCCTGGACCACGCCCGAGGTGGTCAGCGTCAGGCTGGCGCTCTCCTTGGCCCGGGTCAGACCCTCGCCGGAGACGGTGCTGGTGATGGACCCGATATCCACATAGGCGTGCATGATCTCGCCCTTGTCCTCGCCGCCGCCGAAAAACTTGACGCCGGCCCAGATGCACAGGACTGCGATCACGGCTACGATCACGATAATAATGATGTTGCGCACCTTGTGGCTCTTCTTTTTCGCAGGCTTTTTCTTCGGCGTCTGATCCACGGCCATATTGCCGCCGGACGCCGCCGCTTCCGGCCCGGAGGCCACCTGCTCCGCCGCGGGTTCGGGCGCCGCCGCAGGCGCGGGCGGCGTTTCCTCCGGCTCCTTTTTCATGATCTCCTTTTCGTCTGCCATATGTAGTACCTCTCTTGTTGGATTTCCCGCGCCGCTGCGGCGCGGCCCAGGGATGATTTGTTTGATATCTTATGTCTGAAACGGACAGGCAGAACCGCCGGTCCGTCAACAAGCCTAACTGTATTATTATAGATAACACAGTTTGCAGGGACAATCAACATCAAAACGGTTACAAAACAATGTCTATTGCCCTCCCGCATCCCGGTCTCCGTTCACCCTACCGGCATTTCCATAACATTTTCATCAAATAATGTATCCTATTTGCATCTTTCGCCGAAAATGGCTCATGCCTCTATACAAACGGGGAAAAAGCGTGTATGCTACTGAGGAATCAAAATTTTTCGGAGGTTTTTTGATATGTCCGACACGACTCATACCCGGCAGGAAATGGAACAGGCCCTCCGCGCCCAGGCGGAACTGGTCACCCATGATCTTGCAGGCACCATCAACGCCTGGATGCCCCCCCATTTTGTCGCCTGCGACCCCGCCGCCGGCAGCTACACCTGTTTTTTCGAGCTGCGCCCGGAATACGCCAATCCCGGCGGCGCGCTCCACGGCGGCCTGACCAGTCTGGTCTTTGACACCGCCATGGGCCATCTGGCCCATTTTTACTCCGGCCATATGACGCCCACCATCTCCATGTCCATCTCCTACCTGCGTCCCATTCCCGTGGACCGGCCCGTTTATGTCCGCGCCCGTATGGACAAGCCGGGACGTCTTGCCCACTACATGTCCGCCGCGACCTACAGCCCCGACGCACCGGACCAACTCCTTGCCACCGCCACCGCCGTCTATCTGGCGGCGGAGCTTTAAGCGCGCAGGGCGCGGATATAAAAATGGTATGCTCCCGGTTTCTGTCGAAACCGGGAGCATGTCGTTTTTTATGTACCGCCGCAGCGTCACTTTTTCCCGCAGCTTTCTTTTCCGGCACAGCAGCCGCAGTCACAGCCGCAGCTGCATCCGCCGCCGCGCAGGGCGCGGAACAGGCGGTAGATCAAATAGCCCACCGACCAGACCACCAGCGCAGCCAGGGCGGCGTAAAGCAAAAACAATACCATCTCCCGCTCCCTTCTTCGTCACATCAGCAGCGCGCCGATCTGATAAGTCAGCACGGACGCCGCATACGCCACGCCCAGCTGCCAGCCAAGGCACGCCAGCGTCCATTTCAGGCTGTCCATCTCTCGCCGGATCGTGGCGATGGAGGCGACGCAGGGCGTATACAACGCGCAGAACACAAGGAACGCATAGGCCGCCGCGGGGGTAAACGTCCCGCCCAGGGCCAGGGCCACCGCCGCGCCGTCCGCCGTCATGGAAAAGCCGTAAAACAGGCTCATGGAGGAGACCACCGCCTCCTTGGCGATCAGGCCCGTCAGCAGGGCCACCGCCGCCTGCCAGACGCCGAAGCCGCAGGGGAGGAACAGGGGCGCCAGCAGACCGCCCAGGACGGCCAGCAGGGACGTGGAAACGTCCTGGGTGTACTGTCCCTGGGGCGTGAAGCTCTGGAGCAGCCACAGCACCACGCTCATGGCCAGAATCAGCGTGGCCGCGCGGCTGAGGAAGTCCTTGATCTTTTCCCACACCTGGGTGGCCACGTTGCGCACGGAGGGCATCCGGTAGGGGGGCAGCTCCAGCAAAAAGGGCGCGGCCTCTCCCTGGAACACGAAGCGCTTCAGGACCAGGCCCGACAAGATAGCCAAAACGACGCCCAGCAGATAGAGCGACAGCACGATCAGCGCCCGGTGCGTGGGGAAAAAGGCGCTGACCAGCAGGCCGTAAACGGGCAGGCGGGCGGAGCAGGACATGAAGGGCACCAGCATGATGGTCATGCGCCGGTCCTTTTCGTTTTCCATGGTGCGCGCGCCCATCACCGCGGGCACCGTGCAGCCGAAGCCCATCAGCAGCGGGATGAACGCCTTGCCGGACAGGCCGAAACGGCGCAGCGTCCGGTCCATGACAAAGGCGGCCCGGGACATGTAGCCGGAGTCCTCCAAAATGCTCAGGAAGAAAAACAAAATGGCGATCATGGGCAGAAAGGTGAGCACGCTGCCCACGCCGGAGATCACGCCGCCGCATACCAGACTGACGGCCCAATCCGCCGCGCCCAAAGCGGCGAGGCCCTGACGCACAACGGGTGTCAGGCCGTTCTCGATGCCCGCGGCCAGCAGGTCGCTCAGCGCCGAGCCCACGGGGCCGAAGGTGAACCAGAAGACCACCGCCAGCATGGCCACAAACACGGGAAACGCCAGATACTTGTGGGTGACCACGGCGTCGATGCGGCTGGTCCAGCTGCGCCCGCCCCGGCCGGCGGCCTTCTGGACAGAGTTTTGCACCACGGACTCGATAAAGCTGTAGCGGCTGTCGGCGATCAGCGTCTCCCGGTCGCCCAGGGGCGAGGACGCCTCATACTCCTCGGCGATCTGGTCCAGCTTTGTTTGCTCCAGGCCGGACAGGGCCAGGGCCTGGGCCACCAGCTCGTCGCCCTCGATGAGCTTGATGGCCGCCCAATGGGCGGGGATGTCCGCGGCGTAGGCCTTGTCGTGGATCAGCGCGCCCACCCGGTGGTGGATCTCGTGGGTGTAATCGTCGTACAGGTCGTCCGGCTCCACGGTCAGGCCCGTGTGCATGGCCCGGTGGGCCGCCTCCAGCAGGGCGTCCACTCCTTTCCCGGAGCGGGCGGAGATGGGAATGACCGGCACGCCCAGGTGTCTGGACAGCCGCTCGACATCGATGCGGTCGCCGGACTTTTCCACCTCGTCCATAAAATTCAGCGCCACCACCATGGGGCGCTCCAGTTCCAGCAGCTGCATGGTAAGATAGAGATTGCGCTCCAAATTCGTCGCGTCCACGATGTTCACGATGGCGTCGGGATGCGCGCCGATGATGAAATTGCGGGCCACGATCTCCTCCATGGAATAGGGGGAGAGGGAATAGATGCCCGGCAGGTCCACCACGGTCAGCTCCTGCTTTCCGAAGGTGGCCGCGCCCTCCTTTTTCTCCACCGTCACGCCGGGCCAGTTGCCCACGGACTGGTTGGAGCCGGTCAGGGCGTTGAACAGCGTCGTCTTGCCGCAGTTGGGATTGCCCGTCAGGGCAATGCGCCAGACATGGCTGTCGTGGGCGTTGGGGTCGTACTTGCGGAAATGGGCGGTCCGCTCATGGTTGTGGGCCTGGCGCATCTCCTCCCGCCGGACGCGGTCGGGCAGGGTCCGGGCACGGCAGCGCAGCGTCTCGCCCGGGCGCAGCAGGCGCACGGTGATCTGCGCGGCGTCGTCCTTGCGCAGGGACAGCCGGTACCCCCGCAGGGCCACCTCCATGGGATCGCCGAAAGGGGCGATCTTGACCAGGTCCACCTGAGTGCCGGGGGTCAGCCCCATGTCCACCAGACGGCGCTTGACCGCCCCGGACTGGTTGCCGGCAGACAGGATCTCGCAGCTCCGGCCCACGGGCAGACGGTCCAGCGTGTCGATCTTCTGCACGCTGTTCCGGGTCGTTTCGTTCATATGGGAAACTTCCTTCCATCAAAATCAAAAAATGTAAGATGTGAGGCGTTCTGTGTGAGGTGTTTTTTTACGGTTTTATTATAGCTTTTCCCACAGGGCGGGACAAGGGCAGATTTGCGGAAATTCGTTCCTTTGCCGGAAATATTTTTGGCAGTTTTCAGCACGCCACACAAAATTCGCCCGTTTTTGCGCCATCGTCTGCCGTAAAATGGAAAATGACATCTGACAGGAGGCGCAATGACTATGAAAGCGATCATCTTGGGCCGTCCAGAGCGGCAGATCATGGCCGGCATCCCCTTGCTGTTTCTGGTGGGGACCGCGTTCCACTTTCTTTATCAGCTTAGCGGAGAGGCGTTTTTCCTCGGTTTGTTCGTCCCGGTCAACGAAAGCGTATGGGAGCACCTGAAGCTGGTGCTCTGGCCCATGGCGCTCTGGTGGGCCGCAGGCTACGTCGCCTTGAACCGCGCCTGGGAGATCGACGCGCCCGCCTGGTTCGCCGGTGCCCTGACGGCCCTGCTGACGGCCCAGGGCACGATCGCCCTCCTGTTTTATTTCTACACCGGCGCCTTCGGCGTGGAGTCCCTGACCGTAGACGTGGCGTTGTTTCTCCTGGCCGTCGTTCTGGGCCAGGCGGCTGGGCTGCGGACGTACCGCCGGGGCAGCAGCCTGTCCTGGTTCCTGCCGCTGCTGCTGTTGGCGGCGCTGCTGGTTTTGTTTGTTGTCTTCACCCTGACGCCGCCGGACTTGCCCCTGTTTGTTGATCCCGTGACCGGCGCGCGGGGTATCTTCCGGGTATGACGCCGGTAAAACGGTTCCCGGTATTTGCCGTCAAAGGCGGCTGCCCCTGTTTTTTCCATGCAAAAGAGGAGACGAAAGTATCTTTCGTCTCCTCTTTTCAGCGTGCTCTTTTACGCTGGCACCCAGGCAAGCACCGCGCGGCGCAAAAAGCCGGCGCAGCCTGCCGTCGTACGGTCATAATACGCCGTAAAGCGCGCATCTTCGGTATAAAGCATCGCCAGGCCCCGGTGGCGCGCCGGGTCGTAGGGCTGCCCCGCCAGACTCAGCCAGCGCTTATGCAGCAGCATGATCTCCTGTCCCGCCTCTCCCGCCGGGTCCGCTCCTCGGGTCACAGCCTCCTCCAAACGGCTGCGGAGCACACCGTCCAGCTCCTTCCACAAGCGGTACTGCTCCGCCGTCAAGGCCAGCACCCTGGCATGGCCCTGATCGACCTCCGTGTCTCCGTAAGCCGCGCGCAGTTCTGCGCCGTAGCGCGTCTCGTTTTCCTCCACAGCGCGTTGCTTGAATGCTTCAAATTTGCGTTCGTCTTCCATTGGTTCCTCCCTTTCCGCCGCCGCGATGGTTTCCTGCACCGTCCTGATCAGCAGCGCCACACGTCTCTGCTCAGCCTCCAGGCCGGCCAGATGACTGCGCAGCGCGTCCAAACGGTCGAAGGCAGGATCGTCAAGGATGGCTTTGATCCGGGCCAGGTCCACCCCCAGGACCCGGTAAAACAGGATTTGCTGCAAACGGTCCACCGCCGCATCGTCGTACCAGCGGCGGCCGCCCGCGGCGACGCGGCTGGGCCGCAGCAAGCCGGTCCTGTCGTACCAGCGCAGGGTGCGGGCAGTCACCCCTGCCAGCGCGGCCAGTTCTTGAATGGCATACTCCATGCTCCTCACCTCCAGCTTTTACGATATCAGCTTGCGCAGCGTCAATGTCAAGTACCTTTTTGAAAAAAATTTTTCCAAAAGTATGCTCCCGGTTTCTGTCGAAACCGGGAGCATGTTATTTCTTTCCTCACAGCATCGCCGACGCGTGACGGAGCACATGGCAGCTCATATTCAGCCCGCAGGGCAGTCCCGCGATATGGGTCGGCGCTGTTTCGATATGAACGGCCAGCGCCGTAGTGCTCCCGCCCAGGCCCTGGGGACCGATGCCCAGGGCGTTGATCTTTTCCAACAGGCGCCCCTCGATCTCCGCGTAAAAGGGATCGGGATGGGGCGCGCCCACCTCCCGCAGCAGCGCCCGTTTCGCCAGGAGCATCACCTGTTCGGACGTGCCGCCCAGCCCCACGCCCAATACGATGGGCGGGCAGGGGTTCGCCCCCGCCTGTTCCACGGCAGAGACGATGAACGTCTCGATTTCCTCCAGCGTGGCCGCCGGCTTGAACATCCGCAGCACGCTCATATTCTCGCTGCCAAACCCCTTGGGAGCCACGGTGATCTTCAGCATGTCCCCTTTGACGACGCGCAGATGGATAACCGCCGGCGTATTATCGTTGGTGTTGCCCCGGCGCAAGGGATCCGCCACCACGGACAGACGCAGCAGCCCGTCCACATAGCCTCGGCGGACGCCCTCGTTCAAGGCGTCCTCCAGATAGCCGCCGGTGATCTGCACCTCCTGGCCCAGCTCCACGAACAGCACCGCCATACCGGTGTCCTGACAGATGGGCAGGCGCTCTTCGTCCGCCAAACGGTAATTGTCCGTCAGGTCGCCCAGGATATCCCGGCCCACCGGGGATGCTTCCGTCTCCCGGGCGCGGCAGAGGCTGCGGCGCACGTCCCCGGGCAAAAAGCAGTTGGCGTTGATACACAGGTTCCGCACCGCGGCAATAATCTGTTCACAAGCGATTTGATGCATCCCTTTTCCTCCTTACACACTCAGCCGTTTCCCGTCGATGAATACCGCCTTGACCCGGCTTTCCAGCTCCAGCGGATGGGCGGAGCACACCACCACGTCCGCATCCTTCCCGGGCCGCAGGGACCCCACGCGCCCATCGACGCCCACGATCCGCGCCGCGTCGATGGTGATCGCGGCCAGGGCGTCGCGCCGGTTCATGCCCGCCCTGACGGCGATGGCCGCGGACAGGGGCAGGTACTCCGCCGGCAGCTCCGGGTGGTCGGTACAGATGGCCACCTGCACCCCGGCCCTGCGCAGCGCCGCGGGATTTTCCACGCTCTGGTGGTACAGCTCCGGCTTGCTCCGGTCCGTCAGCAGCGGGCCGCAAATGACCCGCGCCCGCTCCCTGGCCAGGATATCTGCAATCAGATGGCCGTCCGTCCCATGGACGATCACATAATCCAGATGGAACTCTTTGGCAATGCGGACCGCCGTCAGGATATCGTCCGCCCGGTGGGCGTGGAAATGGGCGGGCATATCCCGCCGCAGCACCGGGAGCAGCGCCTCGCATTTTGCGTCGTAATCCGGCGCGTCGGCATCGGGGTCCTTTTCGGCTTTTTCTTTCTTTTCCCCATATTCCTTCGCCTGATACAGCGCCTCCCGGATCAGCGCCGCCGTGGCCATGCGGGTCATGGGCGTCTCCCGTTTCTCACCGTAGGTCATCTTTGGATTCTCCCCCAGGGAGAATTTCATGCAGGCAACACCCGGCAGGACCATATCGTCCACGCAGCGCCCCACGGTCTTCATCGCCACGAACTGTCCGGCGATGGGGTTGGCGCTGCCCGGCCCGGTGAGCACGGTGGTCACGCCCGCGGCAGCGGCCTGGGCAAAATAGCGGTCCATGGGGTTCACCCCGTCGATGGCCCGCAGCTGGGGCAGGACGGGGTCGCTCATGTCGTTGCACTCGTCCCCCTCGACGCCCATGCTGTCGCCACAGACGCCCAGATGGCAATGGGCGTCCACAAAGCCGGGGACGACATAGCCGCCCGCGGCGTCCCAGCGCTCCCCGTCCGCCGGAGCCTCCGCCATGGGGCCGACGGCGGCGATCTTCCCGCCGCGCATTTGCACATAACCGCCCTTGATGGCTGGTCCCTCCATGGGCAACACGATCCCGTTTACGATCAGCACAAAACCTCCTCCTTCCCGTGAAAAAATGCACAGCTGACGCTGTGCATTTTTGCGCGCGCTTATTTGCGGCGGCCGCCGCGCTTGTCCATATAATGATTCAGATCGGAGATCTTCCCCTCCGACTCCGTCATGAACGCCTTCAGCTTTGCCTCGAAGGCGTCCTCCGCCGTCATGGGCGCGGCGCTCTGGGCCGCCGGGCTCCGGGACGCGCTTCTGCCGCTCTGGCGCGTCCCGCTCCGGGGCGCGCGTCCGCCGCCCGACGCGGCGGGAGCACCGGGCTGGGCCCGTTTGATGGAAAGGTTGATGCGGCCGTTTTCGTCGATGGCCAGAACCTTGACCTTCACGCTCTGCCCTTCCTGCAGATGGTCGTGGATGTCGTTGACATAGGTGTTCGCGATCTCCGAAATGTGGACCAATCCTGATTTGTTGTCCCCCAGGGACACGAATGCGCCGAATTTTGTGATGCCTGTGACTTTGCCTTCCAAAATGCTCCCTACACCAAACTCCATATTGTTTGATTTTTCTCCCTTCGCCCAGGTGATCCCTGTCTGTCTTTATTGAGGACCCGTGCTCTTCGCCGCAAAACGCCGTCCGGCAGCCTGCGCCGCCGCGCCTTTTTCGTGTGCCAAGGCCCTGAACGGCGCGCTTTAACAGCCGGTGTCGTAAAACACCTTTTCGCCGCTTTTCACCATACCAAGCGCCTTGCGCGCCACATCCTCCAATTTCTCCTGATCGCCGGCAGAAGCGATATCGGAGCGGAGCGTCTCATTTCGATCCGTCAGTCCCTGGACCTGGGCGGCGAGGCAAGTCTCTTTCTCCTTTGCCGCCCGGATCTGATCTTGTAACTGAAACAGCGTGACGGCCGCGTACACCGCCAGAGCGGCAAGGACGAGCTTTGCCAGTATGCCCGCGACCCCGAAGCCTTGTTTTCCTGCTTTGGTTTTTCCGTACTCCACGGCGGCGGCCTCCTTCTGCCCTGCGGCGGATCAAAATAAATTCCCACTTGTAGTTTATTATTTTAACCCATCTGCACCAAAAATGAAAGAGTTTTTTCGTCTTCCAGCCAAGTTTTTGTAAAAAAATTTTCAAAAGCCGTACCGGATAGGCGCACAGTGCCAAAAAAGCCGCCGCCACATCGATCCAAAAGTCCCACAGCGGACGCAGCGGCGCGCTGAACAGCCAGAAATAAGCCGCCGCCCCCAGCACAACGGCCAGCAGCAGATAGATGCGCACCTCCCCGCCCGCTGGATGCAGCGTATAGGCCAGCACGCCCCCCGCCGCGCACAGGCAGAACAGCAGGTCGCACAGGACCAGCAGGCGCGGCAGGCGGCGACGCACCGCGGCCAGCAGATCGTAAGCCAGTCCCAGAACGAGGCCCAACAGGGCGGCTGAGGCCAGCAGCTGCATCTGTACAGGGATGTAATTTTCCATCTTCCCTTACCCGAACAGACGCGCCAGCAGTCCGCCGCTGCGTCCGCCGTCGTCCTCGTATTGCAGCGCGTCGATATGGCCGTCCACATGGAGCTCGCCGCCCTCCAGACTCAGCTTGCCGATATGCAGGCCGCTGCCGGTCACCACCAGCGTCCCGGCGGCGGTGCGCATGACGATCCCCGTCTCGTCGAACCGGTCCACGTCCTCCACGCCCGCCACCGTCAGCTGCTCCCTGCCCTCCATATGGATGTAGTGGTGCATGGCGCCGTAATTCGTCTCCTCGTATGCCATTGAAAAATCCCTCCATAAACCCGTCGTTCACTTCGAGTTTATGAAGGGATCTCCTTCTTTATGAATCAATCTCCCGCGATCTCTCGGTACATGGCCGGCGCGTCGGCCTTGGCGGCGGTCTCGTTCACCGCCAGCACCTCCACCGTCACTGTCCGCTCGCCGAAGCGGATGGCGATGCGGTCGCCCACCTTGACGTCGTAGGACGCCCGCTGGGGCCGTCCGTTGACCGACACGCGCTCGTTGTCGCACGCCTCGTTGGCCACGGTGCGGCGCTTGATCAGCCGGGAGACCTTCAGATATTTATCCAGCCGCATGGCGCCGCCTTACGGATTCAGGCTGTCCTTGAGCGCCTTGCTGGGCTTGAACACCGGCATCTGGGATGCGGGGATGTCGATGGCTTCCTTCGTCTTGGGATTGCGGCCGATGCGGGCGGCGCGCTGCTTGACCTCAAAGGAGCCGAAGCCCACCAGCTGCACCTTTTCGTTCTCCTCCAGCGCCTTGGTGATCACCTCGATGGCCGCGTTCAGTGTCGATTCGGTATCCTTCTTGGAAAAACCGGTCTTCTCCGCAGTATAACTGATCAGTTCCTGCTTATTCATTGTCTTTGTCCTCCTGTACATTGTGTTCTGTTTCCTTTGCCTCATTCCATGCCAGGATCATTTCCTCCAGAGACAGCCGGTCCAGGGACCGGCCCTGTTCCAGCGCCGTCTGCTCCACATGGGAAAAGCGGGAGATGTACTTCTCACAGGCCGCGTGCAGCGCCGCCTCCGGGTCGACGCCGGCATACCGCGCGGCGTTCACCGCGGCGAACAGCACGTCGCCCACCTCTTCAAACACATCCCCCGCGCCGGCCATGGCCGATTGCAGCTCCTGCTGCTCTTCGCCGAGCTTTGCCAGCGCACCGGCGGCGTCCGGCCAGGCAAAGCCTGCGCGCGCCGCCTTCTTCTGGAGCTTTTCCGCCCGCCACAGGGCAGGCAGCGTCCGCGCCACGGCGTTCAGGGTGTCGGTATACGTCTCCTGCCCCTTTTCCGTTTGCTTGAGGGTCTCCCAGTTCGCCAGCACCTGTCCCACGTCCTGGGCGTGCTCCGTGCCGAACACATGGGGATGGCGGTAGATCATCTTCTGACAGATGCCGTCCGCCACAGCGTCCAGATCAAACGCGCCCTCGTCCTCAGCCAAAGACGCATGGAACACCACCTGGAGCAGCACGTCGCCCAATTCCTCCCGCAGCAGGGCGCTGTCTTCCCGGTCAATGGCCTCCAATACCTCGCAGGCCTCTTCCAGCATACAGCGGCGCAACGACGCGTGGGTCTGCTCCCTGTCCCAGGGGCAGCCGCCCGGGTGGCGCAGGATCGCCACGATTTTTGAAAGGTCCTCAAACGTATAATGATCCCGGAATTCAAAATCTACCATAAATCTTCTCTCTTTGCAAATAATTTTTTCCGCCGCGGCCCCATTTATGCGGCCGCGGCGGGCTGTTTTTCTACGAAACCGCTCCCTTTCCAACGGCTTTTTCCCATTTACCGGTCGATATGGAGCCATTTCGCAATTTTTTCTCCCTTTGGCAAAAGAAGCAGATCCTGACGCGTAATCATGCGCAAAGCGAGGGCCAGCACGCCGTAAACTACCACAGCCAGCAGGATTGCCGCCAGCACGGAGAGCTTCGGCGAAAGGCCCAGCGGCCCGGCCAGCAGATTGAAGCTGTAATAGGCCGACAGGCCCATCAAGGCCGTCGCCAGCGCCGGTTTGAAAAAGAGCTTTCCATAACGCGGCCGGTGCTTGCCCAGCACCCATGCCACAGCGATCATATTCAGCGCCGCGATGACCACATACCCCGACAGCGTGCTGATGGGCGCGCCCTTGACGCCGATCTCCGGCTGGCCGCAGAGGGTCCAGGCCACGGCCACGTTAACGATGCCGCCGGCAACGGCGGTAAAGATCGGGATATCCACCCGTCCGCAGGCCTGCAAAATCCCGTTGGTCAGCATCATCAAACAGGTAAAGATTACGGCGATGCCCAGGACCTGCAAATGATAGGCCGCCGCCGCGGCCGTCTCCGGCACACTGGGGTACAGCAGCTGCAAGATCGGGCCCGCCAGCACGGACAGTCCCACCCCCGCCGGCAGGGCCAGCAGGGCCACCAGGCGAAAGGACGCCGAGATCAGATGGTTCGCCCGCTCGTGATTGTGCTGGGTCAGGGCCGCGGTGACCGCGGGGATCAGGCTCACCGTAATGGGCGGGACAAAGGTGACGGGCAGGTTAAACAGCGTCAGGCCGAAGGTATACTGGCCGTACAGCTCCGTCGCCGCCTTCTCCACCTGGCTCAAAGCCATACCCCCCGCCGCAAGCACCTCCTGAAGCCGCCCGGTCACAACGATCTGGTTCGTGACCGTGATGATGCTCATGACGCTGGCCCCCAGGGTGATGGGCACGCCGGTCATCAGCAGCTTTTTGAGGATCGCCCGCCGCCCCTCCGGCACATCGTGGGACACGGTCCGCGTCCGGTGGCGCGCCAGCCAGGCCACCAGGAACAGCACCGCCGCAGCCGCGCCGATGGTCACGCCGAAAATGGCCGCAGCCGCGCCGATCTCCACGCTGACGGAGAGCTTGCGCAGCACATACCAGCTCAGCCCCAGGCCGATGACGAGCTTGCACAGCGCCTCTAAGATCTGGGACGCCGCCGTGGGCACCATATTGCCCAGGCCCTGGGTATAGCCCCGGCAGCAGCCGATCAGGCAGACGAAAAACACCGCCGGCGCCAGCACCCGGATGGGATAATAGGCCAGGGAGTCGTTCAGCAGCGACGCCAGGGGCGCGGCGCAGAAAAACATGACCGCCGCGCCGGCGGCGCCCAGGCCGAAAAACAACATGGCCGCCACGCGGAACTGCCGCCGCACCTGGTTGTACCGCCCCAGGGTCCCCGCCTCGCTGGTCAGCTTGCTCAACGCCAGGGGAAAGCCCGCCGTTGATAGCTGAAGCAGGAAATTATACACGTTATAGGCGATGTTGAAATGGCCCATCCCCTCGTCGTCCAGGATATTGCCCAGGGGGATCTTGTACAGGGCGGAGATGAGCTTGACCGCCACCACCGCCGCGGCCAGAACGGCTACGCCGCCGAGGAAATTTTGTTTTTGCGCGATTTTTGCCATGGAGTTTTAGTCCTTTCCCGCCTCAGCGGAACAATTTGGGGATGGCGTACCGGGCGACCTCCCGCCGGATCTGCTCGATGTCCAGCGTCAGGTACTCCCCATTTTCATATATGATATTGCCCCGCGCCATATTCATGCACACGTTGCCCGCGTGGGCGGCATAGATCAGGTTCGCCTCCACGTCGTGGCAGGGCGTCAGGTTCGGGCTGGTGAAATCGATCAGGATCAGGTCTGCCGCCGCGCCCACTTCCACCACGCCGGCGTGACGGCCCTGGGCCTGCGCGCCGCTGGCCGTGGCCATTTTCAGCACGGCTTCGTCGGACAGGGACATGGGGTTCAGGTTGGTGACCTTGGACAGCAGGGACGCCAGCTTCATCTCCTCAAACATGCTGTGGTTGTCGTTGGAGCTCATGCCGTCGGTGCCCAGGGCGACCTTCACGCCGCTGCGGAGCATCTCCGCCACCGGCGCGGCTCCCGAGGCCAGCTTCATATTGGACGCGGGGTTATGCACCACGGTGACGCCATGGCGCTTGAAAATCTCCCAATCCTCCCGGGTGGACCAGACGCAGTGAGCGGCGATGGCCGGGGTATCCCACAGGCCGTAGCGCTCAAAGACGGCGGCGGGCGTCATGCCGTGGCGGGCGATGCACGCCTCCTGCTCCCCCTTTGTCTCGGACAGATGGACGTGCATCTGTAAGCCCCGTTTCCGGGCAAAATCCGCCATCCAGGTCCAGAGCTTGGGATTGGAGGTGTATTCGCCATGGACGCAGGCGTCGATTCTGATCTGGCCGTCGTTGTAATTGTGCCACTGCTCCGCCAGGGCCCGCGTCTCCACGCAGGCCTGGTAGGTATTGGGGTCAAAATCCTCGGTAAACACCGTCACGCCCCGGGCGATATTGGCGCTGATGCCGCTTTTGACCACCTCGCCGATGATATCGTCGCAGAAATAGTACATATCCGACACCGACGTGATGCCGCATGAGATGGCCTCCGCCAGCGCCAGGGCCGTACCGGCTTTGACGGCGCGGCTGTCCAATTTGGCCTCCACCGGGAAGATGTAATCGTTGAGCCAGGTCTGGAGATCGTGGCCTCCGGCGTAGCCCCGCATCAGGGACATGGTCAAATGGGTATGGGCGTCCACAAAGCCGGGCATCAGCACTTTGCCCGTGCCGTTGACCTCCCGGTCCGCCCGCTCCTGGGGACGGATGGGGCCGACATAGGCGATCTCTTTGCCCTTGACCAGCACATAGGCGTCCTCCAAGATCGTGTTCGCCGCATTCATACAAACCACGGTCACATGGGAAAACAACGTATTCATACTCTGTTTTACCTTCTTTCTGTCACACGGCCGCCGGGGCGGTCACATTTTTTCCAGGCATCCGCACACCAAGGCCGAAAAACGATCCCGCGCCTTTTCCGCGGCCTCCAGCACCTCCTGCTCATCCAGGGGCCAGTCCAGGATGCCCGCGGCCATATTGGCGCACAGGGAAAAACCCAGCACCTTCATCCCGCAGTGGTTCGCGGCAATGACCTCCGGCACCGTGCTCATGCCCACCGCGTCCGCGCCCAGCACCCGGGCGGCGCGCACCTCCGCGGGCGTCTCAAACTGGGGGCCGGGGAAGAACATGTACACGCCCTCGCGCAGCGGGATGTCCAGCTCCCGGGCCGCATCCCAGGCGATCTCCTGGAACGCCCCGTCGTAGGCGTGGGTCATATCGGGAAAGCGCACGCCGAACTCCGGCACGTTCGGCCCCGTGAGGGGGCTGCCGCCGGTGAGCTTGATGTGGTCGGTGATCAGCATGATGTCGCCGGGGGAGAACTCCTTGCAGACCGCGCCCGCGGCATTGGTGACGATCATCTTGTCCGCTCCCAACAGGCGCACGACGCGCACCGCATAGGCCACCTCCCGCATGGTGTAGCCCTCGTAGGTGTGCATCCTGCCCTGCATGATGGCGACGTTTTTGCCCCGCAGCACGCCGAAGACGAGCCGGCCCCGGTGGCCGGGGGCTGTGGAATGCTGGAAATAGGGGATGTCCTCGTAATCGACCCAGACCGGGTCCTCCACCAGGTCGCCCAAAAAGCCAAGGCCCGAGCCGAGGATCATCAGCACCTCCGGCTGGAAGTCCCCGATCTCCTCGCGTAAAAACTCCGCGCTGACGCAGCAGTCCTCATACACGCCGTCCTTGGTGATCGAAACATTAAAATTCTCCCGCACGGTCTCCGCCGCCGCGGCAGCCGCGCGGCCCACTTGCTTCGCGCCGGTCTCCGCCGCCTCCCGCAGCGTGTCCAGCCTCCTCCAGAACTCCTTGTCGTTCATGCCTTCGCGCTCCTTTCCGCGCCGCCGCAGGATGCCAGCAGCGCTCGTTCAAATTCCGTAAACTGTGCCCGGTTTGTCTCAAATTTTTCCGTCTTTTCCAGATATTCCTTGGCGTATTTGCAGTTATAATACCGCTCGATCCGCCCCGTGCGGGGGTCCACCAGCTTCGTGGAGCCGCCCGCCCCCAAAGACAGGATCGTGTGCAGCTCTTCCATGATATAGATATTATACAGCCCCTCGGCCCCCGGCTTGCTCCAGCCCACGTTTTCAAAGCTGCCGGACATGTATTTTTGCCGGTAGAGGTAGTAGGGCGCATACCCCGCCGCGCTCAACGTGCGGTTGGCATAGTCCAGCATCTCCCCCACCTCCGCCGCGCCGGGGACGCTCAGACCCTCCAGCATCACGCGGGAGCCCTTTTTCAGCGCCAGGGTATGGACGGTCAGGTTGTCCGGCCCCAGGGCAAGGCAGTGGTCCAACGTGCGTCGGAAGCCCTCCGGGGTATCCTCGGGCAGGCCGGCGATCAGGTCCATGTTGATATGGGGGATGCCCGAGGCCCGGGCCAGCTCCATGGCGTGGAGCACCTGGCCGGGACTGTGACGCCGGCCGATGGCTTCCAGCACCTGCGCCTCCATGCTCTGGGGATTGATGCTCACCCTGGTCACACCGTGACTATGCAGAACCCGGAGCTTTTCCTCCGTGACGGTATCGGGACGCCCCGCCTCCACGGTGAACTCCGCCAGAGCGCTCAGGTCAAATTCCCCCTCCAGCGCCGCCAGCAGGCGGTCCAGCTGCTCCGCCGACAACGTGGTCGGCGTGCCGCCGCCGATGTACACCGTCCGGGGCCGCAGCCTCAGCTCCCGCACCGCCTCCCCCATCAGCGCCGCCTCATGGCACAACGTGTCGAGGTACGGCTCCATCAGACCAAAGGTCTTTTCCACCGATGAACTGACAAAGGAGCAGTAAGCACAGCGGGTGGGGCAGAAGGGAATGCCGACATACAGGGAAAACATATCCTCCTTGAGCGCCGCCTGGGCCCTTCTGCTGGCCCGGGCGGTGGACAGGCACAGCTTCACCCGGTCCGGGGCAACGAAATACGTCCGGCTCATGGCCGCCGCCGCGGCGCCCTCGCTCATGCCCCGCTCCAGCATCTGGGTGACCAGGCGGGCAGGGCGGACGCCGGTCAAGGCGCCCCAGGCGGGAAACTCCCCGGTAACGGACACCGCCGCCTTAAAAAAGCTCAGCTTGACGATGCGCTGGCACACCCGGTCCCGGGAAAAGGTGTCCCGCTCCAGGTCCATGCGCAGCGCGCGGCTGCGGCCCACGGCGCACTTTCCGTCCCGGCGCAGCCGCGTCACCGCCGTGGCCCAGACGGGGCCGACGGACAGGGTCATCACGGCGCTGTTCCCGTCCGCCGCGCCCACCGGCCCGAACTCCGGCCTGTCGCCGGGGAAGAGTACGGTCATGATCTGCTCGGCGGCGTACCGGTAGGCATGGCCTTTCAGCTGGAGCTTCATGCCTGGCCCAGCTGAAGGGCGGAACGGACATAGGGATTGCCCTGGCGTTCGTTTTCCAGGGTGGACGTCCACTCATGGCCGGGATAGATGCGGTAATCCCCCGGCAGGGATGCCAGGCGGCGCAAACTGGCGCACATGGCGCCCCAGTCGCCGCCGGGAAAATCCACACGGCCGCAGGACCCGGCAAAGAGGGTGTCGCCGGTGAACAGCGCGTCCTTTGTCTGGAACACCACGCTGCCCGGCGTATGGCCCGGCGTCTCCAGCACGGTGAACACGATGCCGCCCACGGCGACGGTGTCCCCCTCCTTGATGTAATGCACATTGCCCGAGGGCATACACTGGTAAAACGCCGGCTGTCCCCTTTCGCAGACGTCCTCCCGGTGCACATACACCGGAACCGAAGGATACGCCGCCGTCAGCTCCGGCAGGGCGGTCGTATGGTCGTAGTGGCCGTGGGTGAGCAGGATGGCGCTGAGAGAATAGCCGGTCTTTTCCCATTCCTCGATCAGCCGCGCCCCGTCGTCGCCGGGGTCGATGATGCAGCCCCGTTTCGTCTCTCCATCCAGTACGAAATAGCAATTCGTACCGATCTCGCCCACCTGGTAGCTTTTGATTTCCATAGAAAAACCTCCTTCGTTTCCGGTCATTTTCCTTCCGTGTCAAACAAAATCGTCACCGGCCCGTCGTTGACCGAGGCCACCTCCATCTCCGCGCCGAATTCCCCGCAGGCCACGGGAAAGCCCAGGCCGCAGCACGTCTCCAAAAAGCGCTCGTACAGGGGGATCGCCGTCTCCGGCTTCGCCGCCCCCGTAAAGCCGGGACGGCGGGACTTCGTGTCCGCATACAGCGTGAACTGGGACACCACCAGCAGGCTGCCGCCCACTGCGGAAAGGTCCAGATTCATTTTGCCGTTTTCGTCGGAAAAGACCCGCAGGCGGCAGATCTTTTCCGCTAACTTCACCGCCGTCTCCTCCGTGTCCGCCGGACCGACGCCCAGCAAGACAAGGAAGCCCTGCCCAATGGCGCCCCTGACGGTCCCGTCAATGGCGACCGATGCCGAGGAGACCCGTGTGACCACCGCGCGCATGGCGGCCCCTCCTTTCAAGCTCCGTTTTCTCAAAACGAATTGTTGTATTTTGTCGTTTCTTGCCGAATCGTTATCAGCCCGCAGGGCGTTTGACGTCCATTACGCCGGAGATGTTCACTAACTTCTTCTTCAGCTCCTCCAGCTGTTCCGCGCCGTTGACCTCTAAAATAAGGGAGGTGATGGCAAAACCGTCGGGCATCCCGCGGGAGGCAAAGGAGATGACCCGCACCTTCGCCGCCGAAAGCATGGCGGAGATGTCCAGCACCAGGCCGTCCCGGTCCCGGGAGACGATCTCCAGGCTCGTCTGATAGCTCTCGTGGGTACCGCTGCCCCAGCTGGCCCGGACCCAGCGGGCGGCCTCCTCGGGATTGTTGACGTTGTAGCGCACGTTGGGGCAGTCCGCCCGGTGGACGGAGACGCCGTAGCCGCGGGTGATAAAGCCCACAATGGGGTCGCCGGGCACCGGCGCGCAGCACTTGGCAAACTTGACAAGGCAGTTGTCCAGCCCCTCCACAATCACGCCGTTTTCGCTGTGGCGCTTGCGCTCCGGCGCGGGGGGGATGGGTATGGAGGCGTTGCGGGAGTAATTTTCCAGCTCCGACGCCTTCTGGGCCGCGGCCAGGGTCCGCTTCTCCCGCAGCAGTTCGTCTTTGATGCGGTTGACCGCCTTCAGGGAGGACAGGCCACCGTAGCCGATGGCGGCGTACATATCGTCGATGGCGTTGTAGGACATTTTTTTCAGCACCGCCGGCAGATTGTCCCACGATGCCAGCTCCGCCAGGGTCAGCCCTGCGTGTTTGAGCTCCGCGTCGAAGCTCAGCTTGCCCCGGGCGATGTTTTCCTCCCGCTTTTCCCGCTTAAACCACTGACGGATCTTGTTGCGCGCCTCGCTGGACCGGGCGATCTTCATCCAATCGCGGCTGGGTCCGTGGGCGGCCTTGGAAGTCACCACCTCCACGATATCGCCGTTTTGCAGGGCGTAGTCAAAGGTAACGATGCGGTTGTTGACTTTGCATGAGACCATGGCGTTGCCCACGGCAGAATGGATGGAGTAGGCAAAATCGATGGGCGTCGCCCCGGCGGGCAGGCTCTTCACGTCCCCGCCGGGGGTGAAGACGAACACCTCGTCGGAGAACATATCCACCTTCAGGTTGTGGATGAATTCCTCCGCGTCGGAGCTTTCCTGGTTCTCCAGGAGCCTGCGCACCCATTCAAAGGTCTTTTCGCTGCCCTCGCCCTGGCCGTTGAGCTTGTATTTCCAGTGGGCGGCGATGCCGTACTCGGCGATCTGGTGCATCTCCTCGGTGCGGATCTGCACCTCGAAGGGGATGCCCTCGTCGCCGACGACGGTGGTGTGCAGGGATTGATACATATTGGGCTTCGGGGTGCCGATATAATCCTTAAAGCGCCCCAGGACGGGGTTGTAAATGTCGTGCATCACGCCCAGGACGTTGTAGCAGTCCGGGATCGTTTTTACGATCACCCGGAAGGCAAACAGATCGTAGATCTCTCCAAGGGTCTTTCCCTGGGCGTACATCTTGCGGTAGATGCTGTAGGTATGCTTGATACGTCCGTAGACCTTGGCATAGTCCACGCCGGTAGCCTTCAGGCGCTCCTCGATCTGTTCCTGGATGTGGGCCATGAACGCCTCGTGCTCCGGCCGGCTGGCCTCCAACTTCTCGCTGATATCCTGATACCCCACCGGGTCCAGATAGCGCAGCGACCGGTCCTCCAGCTCCCATTTGACCTTCTGCATCCCCAACCGGTGGGCCAGGGGCGCGTAAATCTCCATGGTCTCCAGAGACTTCTGCTTTTGCTTTTCCGCAGTCTGATAGTCCATGGTGCGCATATTGTGCAGCCGGTCGGCGATCTTTACCAGCACCACGCGGATGTCCTTGGACATGGCCACCAGCATTTTGCGCAGATTTTCCATCTGCTCTTCTTCCTTGCTGATATATTGCACCCTGGTCAACTTCGTCACGCCCTCCACCAGCTCCGCCACCGCCGGGGAAAACAGGCGGGCGATCTCCTCATGGGTCGCGTCGGTATCCTCGATACAGTCGTGCAGCAGCGCCGCCATGATGGACTCGCTGTCCAAATGGACGTCCGCCACGATCTGAGCCACCGCCAGGGGATGGGTGATATAGGGCGAGCCGTCCTTCCGGCGCTGATGGATGTGTTTTTCCCGCGCGTATTCATAGGCGCGGCGCAGTTTCGCAAAATCCGCCATCCCATTATAGGCGCGGACGGACCGTTCCATTTCTTCATATGCCGCGTCGCTCCGGGCGCGTTCTTCCGCTGTCATTGCCCCTCACCTCCTGTTCTGCAACGTATGCAGCGTCATCATATAGGGCGAAGCCGCCAGGTCTGCCTTGCCCGCGATGGGCAGCCGCCGCAGGCGGCACAGGTCGCCCCGGCGGGAAAACTCGATCAGGCCCCGCTCCGCAAATACCGTCAAGCAGACCATGGCCCGCAAAAAGGGATCCACGCCGCCCATGCGCTTTTCCAGCTTCCGAAGCAGGGGCAGCCGGGGCGTCTCCCAGGTCTCCCCCTCCGGCGGCAGCCGCCGGTCCAGCGCCCGCCAGCAGGCGGCGAACTGGCCCCGCTCCGGGATCATATGAGCCGCCTCCTGGGGCGTGACCTCCCCGCCGCCGAGAAAGCGGTCCATACACGCCAGGTCCTCCCGCTCCCGATGGCTGGGGGCCAGGGACAGCCGCACGTCCGCCAGCTGCATCTGCATGGTGCGGTTGGCGCGGAACTCGTTGATGTTCAGATAAAAGGCCGCGTCCACGCGATCCCCCTGGGCCACGCCGCAGCTTTCGGTGTTGGCGGAGAAAAAGATGCCGTCCAGCTGAGTGGTACCCTTAAAGAAGCGCATTTTCAAATGCTTGTTCTGCCCCACATTTTGCAGGGATTCCACAGTCAGCCCCTGGATGCAGAACAGGGGGCGCTGATTATCCGCCCCGTAAGGCTCCAGACGCTGCAGCGCCTCCACCTCGCCCAGGCTCATCCAATCCGGGTGGGTGATCTCCGCGTCCACCTCCAGGCAGGGCACCGGCGCTCCCTCGCCGAAGTACCGCTCCGCCAGGGCGTTAATCCGGCGGCGGAACGCCGGGATACGATCCCGCTCGATGGTAAAGCCCGCGGCCAGCTCGTGGCCGCCGAACCCCAGCAGCAGATCCTGGCATTCCTCCAGGGCGGCAAACAGATTGAATGCCCCGAAGCTGCGGCAGGACCCCTTGCCCACCACGCCGTTCAGATGGATCATAAAGCTGGGGCAGGAATATTTTTCGCTCAGCCGGGAGGCCACAATCCCCACCACGCCCTGATGCCAATCGCTGCTTTCCAACACCAGGGCGTGGCGCTCCTCGGGCGGCATCTGCCCGATGCGCGCCTGGGCCTCGGCAAAGATCTCCTGCTCCACGCTCTGGCGCGCCCGGTTCAGCTCGCACAGCTGCCGTGCCAACTCCGCGGCCGTTTCCTCATCCCCGGTCAAAAACAGCTCCGCGGCCATATCCGCCTGTCCCATGCGGCCCGCAGCGTTGATGCGGGGCGCCAGGATGAAGCCGATGTTCGTGGATGAAACGGGCTTATCCGCCAGCCCCGCCTCTTGCAGCAGAGCCCGCAGGCCAGGACAGGGCGTCTCATGGATCTGGGCCAGGCCGCACTGTACGAGCATCCGGTTCTCCCCGGTCATGCTCATCACGTCCGCCACGGTGCCGATGGCCGCCAGGGTACAGTAGCGCCGGAACACCGCTCCGGCCTCCCGCTCCCCCGCCAGGGCCATGACCAGCTTCAGCGCCACGCCCACGCCCGCTAAATTCTTAAAGGGATAGGGGCAGTCCGGCCGGTGGGGATTCACCACCGCGTCCGCCTCGGGCAGCACGTCCTTGCACTCGTGGTGGTCGGTGATGACCAAAGACAAGCCGTTTTCCCTGGCAAAGGCCGCTTCCTCCACGCCAGTGATGCCGCAGTCCACGGTGACCACCAGGGAAACGCCGTCCTTATGCAGCGCCTCCAGCGCGCCGCAGTTGAGGCCGTAGCCGTCGTCGATGCGGTGGGGGATATGGCGCACACAGTCCGCTCCGGCGCGGCGCAGGGCGTCCGTCACCAGGCAAGTGGCCGTGATGCCGTCCACGTCATAATCTCCGAAAACGGCGATCTTTTCGCCCTCCGCCAGCGCTTTTTGGATCCGGGCAACGGCTTTGTCCATATCCTTCATCAAAAAGGGATCCCACAGCTGCGCCGTGTCCCGGCGCAGCAGCTCTTCCACCTGTGCCGCCGAAGAAAAGCCGCGGCCTGCCAGTACAATAGACATTAAATAAGGATATCCCGCGTCCATCAGGGCGCGCGCCGCCTCTTCCCCGCCGCCGCGGATGTTCCACTCCTGAAATTTCACGCAGCCGCCGCCTCCTTTCCCCTGTCCCGGTCTCTGTGCCGGAAGTCCCTCTTTCCCAAAGGGACACTTTGATCGATATTAGCATTTTATTATAATACATTTTTTCCGCCCTGTCACTACTCCCCGTGTGAAAAATTCCCCTTATGCCCCAAGGCCTGTTTACGGACAGCACCCGCCGGCCCCCCGCAGTCCCGGCCGCAGCGGACGGCGGCGCTTTATTTTTCCATTTTTTTGCACCGCAGCGCCCTTTCCTCCCCTGAAAGTCTTGCATTTTTTCTTTTTTGAGCTACAATAGATAAATATGCTGTCATCAAATGCGTCCCGTTCCCCTGCACGGAAAAGGGACGCCTGAATTCTTGCAAAAAGGGGCATTTATCATGACAAAAATCGATATCATCTCCGGCTTCCTCGGCGCCGGCAAAACGACGCTCATCAAAAAACTGTTGGAGGAGGCGTACCAGGGCGAGCAGGTCGTGCTGATCGAGAACGAGTTCGGCGAGATCGGCATCGACGGCGGTTTCCTCAAGGACGCGGGCGTGAACATCACCGAGATGAACTCCGGCTGCATCTGCTGCTCCCTGGTGGGCGACTTCGGCCAGGCTCTCTACGACGTCATCGGCCAGTTCCATCCCGACCGGGTCATCATCGAGCCCTCCGGCGTGGGCAAGCTGAGCGACGTGATCCGCGCCGTCCAGCGGGCAGCGGAGACGACGCCCATGGAGCTGAACTGCTTCATCGCCGTGGCCGACGCGTCCAAGTGCAAAATGTATATGAAAAACTTCGGCGAGTTCTTCAACAACCAGATCGAGCACGCCAACACCATCATCCTCTCGCGCACCCAGAATATCAGCGAGGACAAGCTCTCCGCCACCGCCGGGGCCCTGCGGGAGCACAACGGCGACGCCATCATCATCACCACGCCCTGGGATCAGATCACCGGCAAACAGATTTTAGAGGCCATGGAGACCCATAAGCATGACGTAGCCGCCCAACTCCTTTCCGAGGAATTTGACGATGAGGAGTGCGACGATCCCGACTGCGCCTGCCATGACCACGACGGGCATCACCATCATGACCACGACCACAACCATGAACATGAAGACGGCCATGCGCACCATGACCATGAGCATGAACATGAACACGACCACGAGGCCCACGAGCATGACCATGAGCATCACCACCACCATCATCATGCCGACGACGTATTCACCTCCTGGGGCATGGAGACGCCGCGCAAGTATACCGACGAGGAGATCGCCGCGGCCCTGACGGAGCTGGACAGCGGCAAATACGGCGCGATCCTCCGGGCCAAGGGCATCGTACCCGCGGCGGACGGCGGCTGGATCCATTTTGACTACGTCCCGGGCGAGCACAACGTGCGCCGGGGCGGCGCGGAGGTCACGGGACGCCTGTGCGTCATCGGCGCGGAGCTGAAGGAAGCGGACGTAGCCGTTTTGTTCCACATCTGAGCGGGGGTGACGTTTTGGAGATCCCTGTCTATCTCATCACCGGCTTTTTAGAGGGCGGCAAGACGAATTTTATCAACGGCATCTTAGAGGACGGCTTTGCCCGGGAGGACGCCACGCTGCTGCTGTGCTGCGAGGAGGGCGTCGAGGAGTACGATCCCCGGTATTTGAACAACGTCACCGTGGTAACGGTCGACGAGGAAAGCCAGCTCAGCCGCAACAAGCTGACCCAGTTGGAGCAGAAATATCACCCCAAGCAGATCTTGATCGAATACAACGGCATGTGGGAGATCGAGAAGCTCTATTTCGACTATCTGCCGAAAAACTGGCTGCTGTACCAGATCATGACCTTTGTGGACGCCACCACGTTCAACGTCTATGTCAAGAACATGGGCGCGCTGATGATGGAAAAGCTGAAGGACGCGGACATGATTGTCTTCAACCGCTGTACAGAGAAGGAGCGCGCCGCCCTGCGCCAGCGCAACCTGAAAATGGTCAATCGCCGGGCGGACATCTTTTTGGAAAACACGGACGGCTCCAGCGAGGACTACGCCGACGAGACGGTTTCCGCTTTTGATCTCAGCGCCCCGGTCATCGACGTGCGGGACGACGACTATGGTATCTTTTATGTGGAGGCCATGGACCTGCCAGCCCGGTTTGACGGCAAGACCGTCCGGTTCAAGGCGCAGATGTGCAAGAGCGCTCAATTCCCGGAGGGCTGCGTACCGGGGCGTTTCGCCATGGTCTGCTGTGCCAAGGACATCACGTTTTTAGGCATGGCGTGCAAAGCGTCTGGCCTGGAGCAGTACCGGAACCGGGACTGGGTGACGATCACCGCCAAGGTGAAGGCGGAGCATCTGGACGCCTACGGCGAGGAGCCGGGCCCGGTGCTGTACGCTGAGCGGATTGAACCGGCGGAAGCGGCGAAAGATGAAGTCATTCAATTTTGATGGGGCAAAAAAAGGGGGCGCCAGCCCCCTTTTTCATTTCCCCCGCGAAAGCGGGGGATTTGTTCCGTGGCACGGAACCGGGGCCATTCCTTGTTTTTGCTTCCGGTGTGTGGGAGCACCCATATTGTTAAGTTGATATGACCTATCCCCCCAGGGGCTGCGCGCCC
>CANSLL010000002.1 GCA_947647695.1 uncultured Clostridia bacterium
TCACTGTCAATAATTGATTGACACACTGTTAATTCCATCTTAGCGCAAAAAGGAATCCCCCGGGCGAAAGCCCGGGGGATTCCTTTCCCTTTTCATCAATCGTCCGCCAGAAACGCCACCACATAGTAGGTGTTTCCCTTTACATTAAACTGGCTGTCCGCGTTGGGGGAGTACCAGGACACGCTGTTTTCTCCCCAGGTGGTAAACCAACCGCCGCCCTCCCGGTGGATGGGCATGGTCAGATTGCAGCCGCGGAGCAGGTAGCCCATGGCGAAGCTGCTGCCGCAGACGAAGATCAGCAGAGGCCTTCCGTCAAAGGTGAGGGTTGTCTCGTGGCCCCGCTCATAGGTGCCGTCGCCGACGTAGGATGTGTACACGATCCGGCAGTTGCCGAATTTGGCGAACTCTGCCTTGATAGCCGCGTCCGCTGCGGCCCGGGCGTCGGCCTCCGCTTTCAGCGCTGCGTCGATCTTGGCGTTGTCGGCGTTGAAATCCTGCATCATCACCCGATCATGCAATTCCCACTGGTTGAGCTGATAGTTGCTTGTTTTGTTCATGTTCAGAGCTTCCTTTCATCAAATCAAATGTTAGGGCATGAAAATTGCCCTACACCAAAGGTGCAGGGCACGGGTTTTGTTGCACGGTTCCGTGCAACAAAACCGCAACTTTTTTCAAACCTGTTTCAGCAGCAGCGCAATGGCCTCGTTGATATCCCGCGCCATCGCCTTCGCGCCCGCCACCGGGACCGCGCCGATCCCCACCGACACGCCCGCCGCTCGGAGCATGGGCTCGTCGTTCACGCCGTCGCCTACAGCGGCGGCCTCCGCCAGCGTCCAGCCCATCTGCTCGCACAGGTACGCAAGGCCGCTGCCCTTGTCCAGGCCCGTGGGGCACAGATCGAAGCAGTCCCGCTGGTCGTAGATCGTGACGTCCATTTCCGCCTTCACATGACGGGCCATGAAATCCCGCAGCTCGTTGTGCAGGCCCTCGTCCTCCGGGGGGAAGAAGGGGGTCACCTCGATCTGGGTGGGCTGGAGCCAGATGCGCCGCCCGAACTCCGCCGCCAACTGCTCCTTGAGCGCCGCCAGGGCCGCGCGGGTATGCTCCGCCACGGGCATCCGGTACCAGACCTTGGGCGGCAGGTCCACGCCAAACTGGGCGTCCGCGCCGTTTTCGCCCATTAAAATCACATCGGGCAGGCCCGCCTGGCGCGCCGTGCCGCACAGGTAGTACACGGGCTTGCCGGAGGAAAAAGCCACCCGGACCCCAGCCTCCCGCAGCGCCCGCAGGCCTGCGATAGTCTCCGGCGTGATCGCCTTTCCCACGGGGCACAGGGTGCCGTCCAGATCAAAAACCACGACCTTCAGCATAACGATCCCTTCCTTTCCGTTCCGTCACCGCTCCAGCAGCGCCGCGCTCAGCCGCAGCGCCCCGGTCACGATGGCGTCCATATTGTAATACCGGTACTCCGCCAGACGGCCCAGCAGGTGCAGATTCGGATAGACTGCGGCCAGGGCGGCGTATTTTTCGTACAGCGCCGCGCTCTCGTCGTTGGCGATGGCGTAGTAGGGGATTTCCTCCGGCGCGCCGGTGTAAGCGCGGGAGTACTCCTTCATGATGGTGGTGCGTCCCGGCGCGTCCTGGCCGGTGAGATATTTGAATTCCGTCACGCGGGTAAAATCCTCGTCCATGGTGTAGTTGACCGTGCCGTGGGATTGGAAGCGGTCCACATCGTGGGTCTCGAAGCGGAAGTCCAGGGTGCGGTAGGGCAGGCGTCCGTAGCGGCAGGCGAACAGCTCGTCCACGGGGCCGGTGTAGACCACGTCGCCGGGGAAGGGTACGCCCTCGAAGGAGAGTACGCCGCCGTCAAAGGAGAGCAGGTCCCGGGCGTCGGTGTCCGTGCGGACGGTGATGTTCTCGTGGTCCAGCATGGCCTCGAACAGGAGCGTATAGCCGTGCAGGGGCATCCCCTGATAGGTGTCCTGGAAGTAGCGGCAGTCCTTGGAGAGGAACACCGGCACGCGGGCGGTGACGGCGGGGTCGATCTGCTCCGGCGTCTTGCCCCACTGCTTCATGGTGTAGCGCACGAAAACATGGTCGTAGACGTATTGGGCCAGCTCGCTCAGCTCCGGGTCGGTGTTTTCCCGCAGCTGGAGGATGGTGACCTTGGTTTCCCGGCCATAGGCGGTAATGAGCTTGTCCGTCAGCCGGGCGGCTTTTTCCGCGCCATAAGCCAGGCGCAGGGACCGGAGGTTGAAGGGGACGGGCAGCTCCGTCCGGCCTTCCCTGTCGGGGATGCTGGCGACGACCTCGTGCTGGTAGTCCCGCCAGGCGGTGAAGCGGGAGAGGTAGTCGAAGACCTCCTTGTCGTTGGTGTGGAAGATATGGGGGCCGTACTGGTGGATCAGGATGCCGCTTTCGTCCGGGCGGTCGTAGGCATTGCCGCCAATGTGGCCGCGGGCTTCCAGGACGAGAACCCGGCGTCCCGCCTCGGCCAGACGCCGGGCGGTCACGGCGCCCGCGAAGCCGGCGCCCACAATCAGGCTGTCATAATTCATGGTCTGTGTCTCCTTGTTGTGTCAAAAGTTGATGAAATCAGTATAGCACAAATTGCCTCCGCCGGGCCATTTTTTTGAAACTCTAAGAAAATTTTCAAAAACGGTCCCTATTTTGTGCCTCAGGTATGGAATGGACACAAAATATGCCTTAAAGTGGAAGATGGCATTTTGTGCCATATTTTTCCATTTTGAAAGGAGCAAACATAACCATGAGCAGAAGAACGATTGAGAAAAACATTGCGTACGATGAGCGGAACCGGCTGTTTTACGTCACCTTCAATTACGGGATCGACGGCAGCGGCAAGCGGGTGAAGAAGACGAAGACCTACGATACCCATATTGCTGCGTCGGACGCGCTGCGCATTTTCGAGATGAAGAAGCAGCGTCACGAGATCGTCATGCCCACGGAGCTGACGGTGGGCGTGTGGCTGGACCAGTGGCTGGAGGACGTGATCACGCCCAACCGTGCCCGCAGTACGGCCTACGGTTACGGCAACATGATCAAAAACCACATCAAGCCCGCCTTGGGCGGTATCGTCCTTCAGGAGCTGACGCCCCAGCAGATCCAGTCGTACTATGTGGATATGCGCGCCCAGGGGCTGGGCGTCAATACCGTGCGCAAGCATCACCAGCTGTTGTATACCGCATTGGACTGCGCGGTGCGTCAGGAGCTGCTCACCCGCAATCCGGCGCGCCGCGTAGACCCGCCGGCCAGGGAGGCGCCGAAGCACAGATTTTATACCACCGAGCAGCTGCGGCGTCTGTTTTTGGCGGTGGAGGGCGCGCCGCTGGAGCCGGCGGTGAAGCTGGCGGGATACCTCGGGCTGCGCCGCAGCGAGATCTGCGGGCTGAAGTGGGAGAACATCGACTTAGAGGGGGGCACCATCTCCATTTGTGCCGCCCGGACGACGGTGGGCGGCGTGACCATCGACAAGGGCCCGAAGACGAATTCCTCTGTGCGTACCCTGGGCATCGCGGGGATGACGGACCTGGAAGAGATGCTGGGCAGTATGCGCAGCGACCAGGCGGAGCGCCGCCGGTTGCGGCCTGGGTTCAATCCCGAGGGGTTCGTTCTGGTCCATGCCAACGGCCAGCCCTATGCGCCGGATTATGTGTCCGCATGGTTTTCCGCCTTTGTCAAGGCCAACGGCCTGCCGAAGCTGACGCTCCACGGCCTGCGCCACTCCTTTGCCAGCGCGGCCAACGAGCTGCATATTCCCATGTTCAAGATCAGCAAGGCCCTGGGCCACAGCAACACCAGCGTGACGAGCCAGGTCTATACCCACCTGTTCGACGACACCCAGAGCGAGGTGCTCAGCCAGGTGGCCAGCGCCATCGACAGCGTGGGGCAGAAAAGCGAGCAGCTGAGCCTGTTTTGATCGCTTCGGGCGGCGCCGCGCTACAGGCTTGCTTTTTCCAGGGGCATTGTGTATAATAAGGAAACTTATCTCACTTCGACAGGAGTTTTGCCCCATGAGACCAACTTACCGGCGGACCATGTATGCCTGCTTCACCGGCTACATCGTGCAGGCGATCGTCAATAATTTTGTTCCGTTGCTGTTTGTTACCTTCCAGACAACGTATCAGATCCCCCTGTCCAGGATCACGGTGCTGATTACTGCAAACTTTATCTTGCAGCTGCTGGTCGATCTGCTTTCGGCCAAAGTGATCGACCGCGTGGGCTACCGCGCTGCGGTGATGGCCGCCCATGTCTGCGCGGCGGCGGGTCTGATTCTGCTCACGGTTCTGCCGGAGCTGCTGCCCGACCCCTTTGTGGGCATTCTGCTGGCGGTGGCGGTCTACGCGGTGGGCGGCGGATTGATCGAGGTATTGGTTAGTCCGATCATCGAGGCGTGCCCCACGGACAACAAGGAAAAGGCCATGAGCCTGCTGCATTCCTTTTACTGTTGGGGCCATGTGGGCGTGGTGCTGCTGTCTACGGCCTTTTTCTGGAGCGTTGGCTTGGAGCACTGGAAGCTGCTGGCCCTGCTGTGGGCGGCGGTCCCCATCGGGAACGTGTTTTTGTTTTCCCGCGCGCCCATTTACTCCCTCCAGGAGGAGGGCGGAGCGGGACTGTCCCTCCGGTCGCTGTTTTCCATGAAACTCTTCTGGCTGTTCCTGCTGATGATGACCTGTGCGGGAGCCAGTGAACAGGCCGTCAGCCAATGGGCGTCCGCCTTTGCCGAACAGGGATTGGGCGTCAGCAAGACCGTGGGGGACCTGATGGGTCCCATGGCCTTTGCCCTGCTCATGGGGACGTCCCGTTTGATCTACGGCAAATACGGCGAGCGCCTCAACCTGGACCGGTTTATGACCGGGAGCTGTCTGTTGTGCATCGCTTCGTACTTTATGATTGCGCTGGTCCCTGTTCCGATGTTTGGACTGCTGGGCTGCGCCGTCTGCGGCTTTTCCGTGGGCATCCTCTGGCCGGGGACGTTCAGTAAGGCGTCTGCCGCCATCCGCGGCGGCGGCACGGCCATGTTTGCCCTGCTGGCTTTGGCCGGGGACCTGGGTTGCAGCGGCGGTCCGACCTTGGTGGGCGTTATCTCCAGCGCCGTCCAGGGCGATTTGCGCAGCGGGATCCTGGCGGCAGTTGGATTCCCACTGCTTTTGCTGGTTCTGGTGATGCTGTCCAAACCACGCCGCATTTGACAGCAGAGGCTTGCCGGGGTATCATAAGGCTCAGGAGGGATCCCTTTTATGGAACAGAACAAAACACTGCAAGCGGCATTGCAGGAGCTGCAATCTGCCGTATCCGGCAAGCTCGCTTCGCCCGCGCAGGAGACGGCGGCGGCTCAGGATATCAATGCCCGGCTGGACAAGCTGCGCCGCCGGAGTACGGAGAGCGCGGGCTGAACCGCTTCAAAGCCCCGGGGCGGCGCTGCGGAAGCAGCGCCGCCTTTTTCGGGATCGGAACGGCGCCTTTTTGCCGTCTGCTGTGCTATCTGATCCTATTATGGTAAGGAGGACGCGCCATGCGCATGATTATTTCCCCGGCGAAGAAGATGCGCGTCGACAGCGACGTTTTTCACGCCAGCCGGCTCCCTCAGTTTTTAGACCGGACAGAAGAGCTGCTGGCGTATCTCCGCACGTTGAGCTTTGACGCGTGCAAAGCGCTTTGGCGCTCCAACGACGCCCTGACGGCCCTGAACCGGGACCGTTTGGCTGGAATGGACCTGCGCGGAGCGCTGACGCCTGCCCTTTATGCTTATGAGGGACTCCAGTATCGGTATATGGCCCCTGCGGTATTTACCGGCAGCGAGCTTGCGTATATTGCGGATCATTTGCGCATCCTCTCCGGGTTTTACGGTCTGCTCCGGCCCTTTGACGGCGTACAGCCCTACCGCCTGGAGATGCAGGCCAGACCCGTGGGCTTTCGCTGCGGAATCCTCTACGAGTTCTGGGGCGGCAGCCTTGCGGAGGCGCTGGCTGCGGAGACGGACTGTATCGTCAACTTGGCGTCCCGGGAGTACAGCAAAGCCGTCCAGCCCCATTTGCCGGACCGTGTGCGCTGGGTGGACTGCCTGTTCATGGAAGAGACGGACGGCAAACGAAAGGAAAAGGGAACGCTGGCAAAGATGGCGCGGGGCGCTATGGTGCGCCATATGGCGGAGCACGCCGTGGAGACGCCGGAGGAGCTGACGTCCTTTGCCCGATTCGGTTTTACCTACTGCGCGGAAGCGTCTGAGAAAAACAAACTTGTATTTTTGAAAGGAGCATGATTGATCATGCTGGAAATCGGTACAAAAGCGCCGGCGTTCACCCTGCCGGACAAGGACGGCGTGCCTGTCTCTCTGAGCGACTTTTTGGGGAAACGGGTGGTGTTGTATTTCTATCCCAGGGACAACACCTCCGGCTGCACCAAACAGGCTTGCGCCTTTGCTGCAAGCTACGGCGATTTTCAGAGCAGGGACGTGGTTGTGATCGGGGTCAGCAAGGACAGCGCGGCGTCCCACGGGAAATTTGCGGCAAAGTACGATTTGCCCTTCCTGTTGCTGTCCGACCCGGAGCTGCAAGCCATCCAGGCTTACGACGTCTGGCACGAGAAAAAGATGTGCGGCAAGACCAGCATGGGCGTGGTGCGCACGACATATGTCATCGACGAACAGGGCGCCATCGTGTGGGCCAAGGAGAAGGTCAAGCCCGACGAAAACGCCGGGGAAGTGCTCGCATTCCTCGGCTGAGGGTTCTTGGGCTGGGAAAACGGTTCCTCGTTGTAAAAAAAGCATCCCACAGGCTGAATGCCTGCGGGATGCTTTTTATCATCTGTGTCAGGACCGTTGCTCCGGCTCGTCTCCGCCCTGCCAATCCTGGGGCCGGGGGACATCCGGCGCTGCGGGCGGCTGAGGGAATTCCGGCGGCGTCCGCGGCGGCTCCGGCGCAGCCGGGATCTGGCTGTTCCAGCCGTTGTTCTGACCGTTCTGGCCGGCTCCCGGATTTTGCCCGTTCCAACCTTGGCTGCCGTAAGGGCCGGACTGGTCCCCATAGGGGCCGTTTTGCCCGCCGTAATACGAACCGTTCTGTCCGTAATACGGACCATTCTGCCCGCCATAAGGGCTGTTCCAGCCGCCCTGACCGTTTCCGCCGCCGCTTCCCGGCCAGCCGCCCTGACCGGCGGAGCCGTCCATGGAGGCGCAAATGGTATCGTAAAAGGCGATATCCGTCAGGACGTAATAGGGGGTCAGCCAGATGCCAAGGAAGCCCATGGTGCAGTAATTCAACAGGTTCCAGCCGAGGAAGCTCAGATCCAGGATGAACAGCTCCCACTTGTGCCCTCTGGTCTGCTGCTTGCTTCGTGCGATCGCTTCCATCACGCCGATGTCCGGGTTTTCCAGCAGATTGTACAGCGCGAAGCGGTAGCGGTACATGGCGATGATGCCGGGGAAGAAAAACAGCAGCATCCACAAGGAGATGAACACGATCTGGACGATATACAGGGCGATCACCTTGCCCGCCATGGAAAAGCCGTCAAACAGCGTTTGCAGGGGCATCACCAGTCCCCGGCGGACGCCCAGGCAGTACGTTGCGAAGCCGGCCTCCAGCAGTGCGGAAATCAGCAGGATCAGAATGGAGATAAACATGTTGATGCTGGTTGGCTGCATCACATAGGTGCCCAGATAGTCCATGTACGTCGGGTCGCCGAACAGGGAGAGGGTCACCTGTTCAAAAATGGAGAGGGCAAACAAAATCAGGATGTACACCAGGCCGATCTGATACGGGCTGACACGGGCCGTCCGCATACAGTTTTTGGCGGCCATTTTTGCTTGTGGACGATTGACCATCATTCAAACACGCTCCTTTGCATGGTCGTTTTGGAAATACGCCCGCCCGCGGCGGGCTGTTGGTTATTGGGCGCGGTCCTGGGCGATCAGCAGCTTCAGCGCCTCCACGCCCACGCGGACGGGGGCGGAGGTGTCGAACACGGCGTCCTGGTCCAGACCGGCTTTTTCCCGTTCCTGGTTCCACAGCGCGCCAAAGCATGCGCCGCAGCGCAGGCCCCGGGCCGCCGCCACGGTGAACAGCGCCGCCGACTCCATCTCGCTGGCCAGGGCGCCCAGGCGCTTCCACGCCTCCCATTTAGATTGCAGCTCCGGCGCTACGGGCATCGTTTCCGGCGCGTGCTGGCCGTAAAAGGAGTCCTTGCACTGGACGACGCCCGTATGGAAGGGCAGCGCCAGCGTCCGGGCCGTCTGCACCAGGGCGCAGGTCACGCCGAAATCGGGCACGGCGGGGAACTCAATGGGCGCGTATTCCCGGCTGGTGCCCTCCATGCGAATGCTGCCGGTGGCGATGATGACGTCCCCGGCCCGGACCTTGGTGTGGATGCCGCCGCAGGTGCCTACGCGCACGAAGGTATGGGCGCCGATGGCGGACAGCTCCTCCATGGCGATAGCCGCCGAAGGCCCGCCGATGCCCGTGGAGCACACGCTTACCCTCTCGCCCAAAAGGGCGCCGGTATAGATCGTGTATTCCCGGTTTTGGGCAACCAGAGACGCGCCGTCAAACAGCGCGGCAATGGATGCGCACCGGCCGGGGTCGCCGGGGAGAACGCAGTAAGCGCCTACGTCGCCCGCCTTGCAGCGGATGTGAAACTGAAGCTCTTGTGGCTGCATCAGGGTCCCTCCTTTTTGGCAAATCAAAAATCGTGCTGCTGTATCCCGTTATTTCTGGGTCCATGCCGCACCGGAGCACATCAACAGCAATGGCATGATTTCCAGGCGTCCGGCCAGCATCCCCACGCACAGCAGCAGCTTGCTGGGCGCGGAGAAAATATTGAACGTTCCCGTGGGGCCGGCCAGGTCCATGGCGATGCCGCCGCTGCTGACACAGGCGACGACTGCGGAAAAGCAGGTGTCCAGATTATAGCCGTCCAGGGAAATGGCCAGTGTTAAAAAGAACAGCAGGAACATATAGGCGAAGAAGTACAGCTTGACGCCGCTAAGCACCTGGTCCTCCACCCGGTGGCCGTCCACGCAGAGCACGCGCACCACGCGGGGGTGGATCATGCGCTGCAAATGGGCCTTCAGCAGCCGGACCAGAAGGATCATACGCTGCATTTTCAGGCCGCCCGATGTAGAGCCTGCGCAGCCGCCGACGAGCATCAGAAGCAACAGGATCCGCTGGGAGAACGCCGGCCACAGGGAATAGTCCGCGCTGGTGAAACCGGTGGTGGAGGAGGCGGAAGCCACCTGGAACAGCGCCGTGCTTGCGCCGCCGGTCAGATCATAGCCGCCGCGCAGGACGAGATCTGCTGTGATCAGAGCAGTGGACGATAGCAGGACGATGCAGTAGATACGGGTCTCCCCGTGTTTCAAGAGGTTGAAGGAGCGTTTGACCAGCGCACAGTACAGTGCCGAAAAGTTCAGCGCCGAAAGGATCATGAACAGGGAGACAATCAGACAAATAGCCGTGGAATTATACGCGCCAATGCTGGCGCTGCGGCAGGAAAAGCCGCCGGTGGCCACGGTGGACATGGCGTTGACGGTGCTGTCGTACCACGGCATCCCTGCAATGCGAAGGCAGAGGATTTCTGCTACAGTCAGGATGATGTAAATTGCATACAGGATTTTGGCGGTCTCGCCCACCCGGGGCACCAGCTTTGTTTTGATCGCGCCGGGGCTTTCCGCCTGGAGCAAAAAGGTGCTCCCGGCCCCTAACTTCGGCAGCAGCGCCAGCATCAGGACCAGAACGCCCATGCCGCCCAGCCACTGGGTGAAGCTGCGCCAGAAGAGGATGCTTTTCGGGGCCGCTTCCACGTCGGTCAAAAGGGTCGCGCCAGTGGTGGTAAAGCCGGAAAAGGACTCAAACAGAGCGTCCACCGGCGACAAGAAATAGCCGCTCATGAAATAGGGAAGCGCGCCCAGGACCGACAGTACGATCCAGCTCAGGGATACGGCCATAAACCCTTCCCGCAGCTGTAGCCGGTCTTTGCTTTGCAGGGGCACGCAGCTGAGGACCAGTCCCAGCATACAGCATAACGCGCCGGAGGTAAAAAAAGACATGGCATCGTGTTCCCAGTAAACCAGGGAGATAATAGCCGGTATCATCATGCAGCCGCCCTCAATACTGACAATCAGGCCGAGGACCCTGCAAATCATTCGAATATTCATATGCGTCTCTGGCCGGTTTTCACCTGTAGAAAGCCGTTTCCTTGCTCCTGTCCGTTGAATATTTTATTATTATAGCAAGTTTCCTATATTTGCGCAAGATGCAGCAAGGGCGAGAAGGGAATTTATGAGTGCGTGCCATGAGGGGCAGGCACGGGGAAAATGGCGCTTGACGCAGGAGCGCTGCGGGCCTAATATAAAGCTGTGGACGAAACGCTGTAAGAGGGCGGAATTACCCTTTGCAGCCTGCGGCGGGACTTGCCACAGAGGATTTTTTCGTGCGCGCTTTTTGACATCCGGCGTTCGCGTGTTAACAGTATCAATGCAGCTTGGGAGGGAAACACGATGGAAAAGGAAAGCCTGAATCGTTCCAAAGATCAGATCATGGAGAGCAGCCGCGTCAGCTGCCGGGACTGCTACCGCTGCATCCGTGTCTGCCCGGTCAAGGCCATCCGGGTAACCAAGGGCCAGACCTACATTGAGGAGGACCGCTGCATCCGCTGCGGGGCCTGTGTGCGGGAGTGTTTTATTCATGTGCGCCATACTGCGTCGGATTTCAAGGAGGTCCAGCAGTATGTCAAAGCGAACCGCTTTGTGGTGGCCAGCGTGGACCCGGCGTTTCCTGCTGCTTTTCAGGACTGGCGGGCGGACCGCGTGGCTGCGGCGCTGCGGGAGCTGGGCTTTACGGCGGTGCATGAAGCGGCGGAGGCCATCCCGACAGTGGAAAAAGCCGTGCAGGAGGCATCCTGGCGGGAGGGCATTTTGCCAGATTGCCCTGCGGCCGTCAATTATGTGGAGCAGTATTTCCCGGAGCTGACGGAAAAGCTGCTGCCGGTGGCGTCTCCCATGATCGTCCACGGAAGGATGCTCCGGCAGGAGTATGGCAAGAGCGCCGTTATTGTGTATATCTGCCCGTGTTCGGCGAAAGTCTATGAGGCCCGCCGCCCGGAAAACGACGGTACGGTGGATTGCGTCATCACGTTCCAGGAGCTGCTGGAGTGGCTGGCACGGGAGCACAAGGATCTGGCGGCGCTGGAGCCGGTGCCCTTTGACTGTGTGGCGTCCCTCTCCGGCGAGGAGGCGCGCCGCGCGCGGATGACGGCCATAAAGGGTGGTCTGCTCCACAGCTGCGGCTATTCCTGGGATCCGCGGGAGACGGAGGCGTATAGTGTCAGCGGCGCCCAGGATGTGACAGACCTGTTGACGGAGCTGCGCAGCGGCAGCGTTACCGGCGTGGTGGAGCCGCTGTTCTGTCATGGCGGCTGCTGCAACGGGCCAAATTTCCCGCGCAGGGGAGAGACCTTTGTCGCCCGTCGGGCGGCGGTGCTCCGCTATGCCCGGATGGCCCCGCCGCTGGAGGCGTCCCGGGAAGGAAGAGCGGTATCCGGCGCAGTGTCGTATGAGGCCCGCCCGTACCGGCCGGAGCGGGAGATCAACGAGTTGGAGGTGACCGGGATCCTCAAGAAGCTGAGCGCCAGCGTGTCAGGCCAGCAGTATAACTGCGGCGCCTGCGGCTATAAGACCTGCCGGGAGCGGGCCATCGCCGTGCTGGAGGGGATGGCGGAGCCGGAGATGTGCTTTCCTTATATGCGCGCCCAGCTGCGGCGGCGCACGGACCGCATCGTGGAAGCGCTGCCCTGCGGCGTCGTTCAGCTGGACAGTGCGCTGCGCATTCGGCATATGAACGCGGCGTTTGCAAAAATGTTTCTGTGCAACGACGGTGTTTTAGGCAAGCGTATCTCATATTTAATTAGCGACGAAGCCTTCGACCGTTTGATCACGGAGGATCTGGATACTTACGAAACGGTACAGAGCAAGTACGGCATCCGCTATCACGAGGTCGTTTTCCCCATGCGGGACGACAACGAATATGTGGGCATTTACACCGACATTTCCGCGTTGAAGATCGACAGCTACCAGATCGACCTGATCAAACGCCAGACCCTGGAGAACGCCAGGGACCTGCTGCGTCAGCAGATCGCTTTTTCCCAGGATCTGGCTGCCTATATCGGTCGCAATGAGGCCAAGGGCGAGGCGCTGGTGCGGCAGATTGTGGCGCTGCTGGGCGGTGATGAGGAGGAAGGCGCGTCATGAAATTCCTGGACCTGATCCTGAAACAGACGAAAAAAGAGGGGAAAGCGGTCTGTGGAGACTATTTCCTCAGCGCGCGTATCCGCGGAGCACAGTTTTACATCCTCTGCGACGGCATCGGCTCCGGTGTTTACGCCAATGTTTCCGCTATTTACAATGCCAACCGCATGATGGAAATGATCCGGGATGATATCCCCTTGCGGGATTGCTGCCGTATTCTGGCCCAGTCGATGCACCGGGCGCGGACGGAGGACATCCCCTTTGCGGCGTTCAGCGTGTTTCGTGTCCTGCCCGACGGTAATTTTGTGGGTTATTCTTACGAAGCGCCCAGGCCGCTGCTTATTCAGGAAGGACGGGCCAGGGTGATGGCGGCCCAGCAGTACAGTGCGGGGGAAGAAGTGTTCAACGAATACGCAGGATTGCTCTTTGAAGGGGACCAGATCATTCTATACTCCGACGGCGTGACTCAGGCAGGCATGGGAAAGGGGATCCATTTCGGCATCGGCGAGGAGAAGATTGCGGAATATTTTACCGCCATGCTGTCCGTGGCGGAGGATACGGAAAGCCACCAGGGCTGGAGCGATATTATGGATGATCTGATGGCCTATGTCCAGACGCTGTGCGGCGGCGAGGACGAAGACGACGTCACTGCGGCGGCAATCCATTGCCGGGAGGGGCGGAGTATGGTGATTGCCACGGGACCGCCGTCGGTGAAGGAGAAGGACGAGCTGATGGCGAAGCGGTTTACGTCGTTTCGGGGGCTGCGCGCCATCTGCGGATCGTCGACGATCGATATTTTGGCGTCCATGCTGAATTTGAAGGTAAATAAGAGTGTGGCGCCGCCGTCGCTGCTGTATCCGCCGGAGTATGAGGTGGAGGGGGTGGATTTTGCATCGGAGGGGGCGATCATGCTCAATCAGACCCTGAATTTGTTAGGAGATGACCCTGAGGGTTTTTATCTTGGTTCGCCGGTGGAGCTGTTGTGCACCTATCTTCACGAACATGATTGCATCACGTTTTTGCTGGGCATGGCGGTGAACCGGTCCTATCCTGAGATGATGTTCCGCCAGCTGGGGATGCACCCGCGTTTTGAAGTAGTGGAGCTGTTGGCGGACGAACTGGAACGCATGGGAAAGTGGGTAACGATCGAGAGATATTAAAAGAAAAAGGGGGCGCTCGCCCCCTTTTCGCATCCCCCACGAAAGTGGGAGATGTTCTTGCTTCCATGGCGCGGGATAGAAAAAACCGCTCCGGTTACGGTAGATCCCCTGCCAATTCCGCCATGTCCCGCGGCAGAGGGACTGAAAAGAAATGGCGCGCCCCGGTGACCGGGTGGACAAAAGAAATCATATGGGCATGTAGCGCGGGGCGGCCGATCAGATCCGGCGCCTCCGTACCATACAAAAAATCCCCGGTCAGCGGACAGCCGGCGGCCGCCATATGAACGCGGATCTGGTGGGTGCGCCCCGTTTTCAAGCGCAGCCGAAGCAGCGTGCGCGGACCACAGCGGCGGAGCACGGCGTATTCCGTATGGGCGGGATGCCCGCCGGCACAAACTTCCTGGCGGATGACGGAGTCTCCCGCATGGGCCAGCGGCAGGGTGATGACGCCCTCTTGCTGCGGTGGAGCACCGTCACATACAGCGAGGTATTCCCGCTGGAACGCATCCGTGTGGAGCGCACGGCGGAGTACGTCCTGGGCATGGGCGTGCTTTGCAATCAGCAGAACGCCCGACGTGCCCTTGTCCAGACGGTGCACGGGATGAAAATCTGCCGGGATGCCCTGGCGGTCATAATAGTCCAAAAGATAGCTGCCCAGCGTGTCCGTCCAATGGCCGAGACCGGGGTGGACGGTGACGCCGGGGGCTTTGTTCAGCACAAGCAGGTCCTCGTCTTCATATAAAATATCCAGCGCGCCCGGCGCAGGTTCGATGCCGCTGCGGCGGACGCTGTCGCTGAGCCGCACGCGGAGCGTCTGCCCGGCACGGCAGCGGGCGCGGGTGGTGATGCGCACGCCGTCCAGGGTGATACCGTCGTTTAACCATTTGACCCGTTTGATCAAGGAAGAGGACAGTCCAAGTTCCTGCCGCAGCAGGGACAGCGCTTGCGCATCGTCCCGCTCCGGCGCAACGGCACAGGTAAGGTAACGGGTGCGGGCCCGGTAATGCGGGCCGGTCAGATCAAAGGGCGTCATGGCGCGTTTTCTCCCAGTAAGCTCCCATGCTCACGCCCTGGCGCTCCGTGACCTCCTCGCGCAGATAATCCTCCAGTCCGGCGTCCGCAGGCGACCAGGCCCGGGCGCTGTCTATGCTGGAAAACTCCACCTCGGCATAGAAGAAAGCGGTGGGCGCTCCGGCATCCACCAAGTTGACTTCCAGCATATGGCCGCTGCCGAGGCGGTAGTCCCGGCGTTCTTTTTCGATGAGGGGCTGGTCGATCAGGGCGGCCAGGCGGTGGAACAGCGGCGGGTCGATCTCTGTTTCAATTTCTTCCCGTGCAAGACGGCCTTTGCCCTTAAAGCAAAGAATGTACGCCGTATCGCCGCCCCGTTCCGCTTCTTTGCGGATGCGTACGGTAGGGCGCACGGAAATGTAGCCCTGGGCCATGTCATAGATGCGTTCCGGCGTCAGGCCTTCCGGCCAGCCGACGACAAACCATTTGCGCTCGATTTCCATAGGGGTTTCCTCCATAGATTTTTACGGTGATTTGGCCGGCGGCGCCGGCGTGTTCAGCGGCGCTCCGCCGGATCATCTGCTAAAACGCTTTTGGCGGCGTCCCGGTCTGTGATGTAGCGGATGGCGTATTGCGCCGTGATTTTCAGGTCCGGGCGGCGGCTTTTGAGAAAACGCTCCAAAAGGGGGATATCTCCGGCCTCTCCGATGGACTGCATGGCGATGTTGGCGTAATAGATCTCGTATTGGTACGCTTTTTCATCCTCCTGGGTCAGATAGAAAGCCAATGCTTCCCGGTTTTCCGCGCCGGGGCAGGCGGACAGAGCGTGAAGAGCGCTGTGCCGCACCAGAGGGTAGCGGCTTCGGGTCAACTCCCGCACGGGAGTGGTGTCCAGCTCCAGTGGAAGAAGGATGCCCGCCCGCTGCCGCCAGTCTTTCACCCGGTCCAGCATGGAAGAGAGCAGGGCGCGGCCCGTTTCCTTGCCCAGGCGTTGGAGGAAAAAAGCGCAGTCCTCGGAGAAAAAGGCTTTTTCCAGCAATCTGCCGTAGATAAAATAGGCGGCGGAACGGATTTCCTGTTTGGCAGCGCCCTTGCCGTCGTTTTCCGTGATGGTTTCCTGCAAAAGGGGAAAGAGACCGGGATCGTCCAGGCTTTCCGCCTCCCGAAGGGCTTTCCAGCGGATGGTCTCGGTGCTGATACGGGCCGTTTCGTTTGTGGTGTTGATCCTGCCGGCCAGGTTCAGCAACGCGTCTTTTTCCATGGATCGTTCCCCTTTCCGAAGAATCTGTTGCAGAGCGGACATCGAAATATACATAATCCGTACCACTTTTATCCTTTGTTTTGTGCCGTGTCAGGCAAAACGGCCATTTTGCAGGGGATATTGGGGAGAAAATCAATCGTTCGGAGCGGAGCGCCCACTGCCAAAGGCACGTCCGGCAGCTGCCGCGCGCCCAGACTGCCGTCAAGTACGGATGCCGCTGTGCTTTCCTATCTTATCACGGGCGGTGGTATGATGCAAGACCGGCGGGCGGTGTGGGGAGGGAATGAAAACCGGACCGGATGGCTGTTGCATCCGGTCCGTAGCGCGTGATCGCATAAAAAGGCGTTTCAAGAGACGACCTTCGGCGGCGCGGCCGCTGTATAAGCAGACCTTTACCCGCCGATGGCGTTCATGTTGTGCTGTTCCAGGTCCTGTGCGCTGCCGTTGCCGCTGAACTGGTGGCGGGTGGGCTTGTCCAGGATCGTCTGAGCCATGAGCGCGGACAACGTCTTGTCATCCATGCCGCTGCGCAGCGGCGCGCGCAGGTCGATCCCGGCGCTGTAGTGCAGGCAGAGCTTGAGGTAGCCCTCCGCCGTCAGGCGGATGCGGTTGCACTGGCTGCAAAATTGATGGGTTACGGCGCTGATAAAGCCAATGCGGCCCTGAAAGCCCGGGAAGGCGCAGTATGCTGCGGGGCCGTTGCCCAGTTTTCCATCATAGGGCGTTGCTTCGCCCCATACGGAGACAAGTTTTTGATAAACCTGCTCCATGGTGACGGGGGTGTAATTCTTCCCCTGGCCGATGGGCATCATCTCGATAAAGCGCACCTCCAGGGGCGCATCCTTGGAAAGGGCGGCAATGTCTGCGACCTCTCCGTCGTTGACGCCCTGGACCGGCACGCAGTTGATCTTGACGCGGGCAAAGCCCAGGGCCAGGGCCTGCTCGATCCCTGCGCGGGCCGCCGCGAACCGGTCCGTGCGGGTGATGCGGGCGTAAACCTCCGGCTTGAGGGTGTCAAGACTGAAGTTGACGCCGTGCAGTCCGGCGTCCTTCAGGTCGCGGGCCATGGGGCCGAACAGGATGCCGTTGGTGGTCAGGTTGATCTCCTCGATGCCCTCCACATCGTGGAGCCGGGCAATGAGACCCGGCAGGCCCGCCCGCACCAGCGGTTCGCCGCCGGTCAGCCGCAGGCGGCGGATGCCCAAGGGTGCCAGCAAACGGATCAAATGGACGAGTTCCTCAAAACTGAGGACGTCCTCGTGGGGGACCCAGTCGATCCCCTCCTTGGGCATACAGTAGATGCACCGCAGATTGCAGCGGTCTGTCACGGAGATGCGCAGATATTCGATTTTTCTGCCGGAACGGTCGTTCATAGGGAAACTCCTTTTTGCCTGCACGGGCCTGCCGCAGAGGGCCGAAGGGGCGCCATAAGAAAAAATTATGGACTGGCCTTGTTTTATAAAATATTAAAATAATGTCAAATAGAGCGCTGTTTTGAAGAAAATTATATAATTATTTTGCGAAAAAGTCAATATTCATGAAAATCGGGAAGAAGAAAAGGAAACCATAAACACCGCAAAAGCTGCGGGTTTACGGTTTCCTTTTTATGAAAAAAGAGAAGGGAAAACAAAATCAGATTGGCTGCAATACTGCCGCTTTCCCCGGCGGCAGCGAAGAATTATTCTACTTCCGCATACTCCGCGTCGTCCAACGTGCGGGCGCCTTCTTTTTCGTAAACGCCGTCGGTATGGCAGACGGGACATTTGCCGAAATCACCGCCGAATTCCGGGATCAGATCGGTGGCGTATGAAAATTTCTTCCCGCAGTTGGGACAGTGGTAATACATCATGCAAGGACCCCAGCTCATAGCCCAGCCTCCTTTCCCTGTTGGCAGAGCGTATGGATCAGAGATGGCGCTTTGCACAGCGGGCGGCAGGACGCCGCGCCGCAGGCAAAAGCCATATACAGATTCCGGCGCTGCGGCACCCCCCTTTGGCCGCAGTACCGGATCGGAAAAAGCAGGATTGGAAAACGCTTACTTCAGGCTCAGGATCTGGCGGGCCTCGTCGGGCGTGGCCGCCTCGCAGCCGAACTCTTCGATGACGCGCTTGGCGCGGGCCACGAACTGGACGTTGGACTCTGCCAGCTGGCCCTTGGCATACATGACGTTGTCCTCCATGCCGACGCGGATATGGCCGCCCATAGCCACGGCTGCGTACATGATCTCCATGGCGCTGTGGCCCACGCCGAAGCAGGACCAGGTGGAGCCGGGGCACAGAGACTCCATGGTCTCTTTCATAAATACCAGGTTCTTGGTGTTGCCCACGATGCCGTTGGCGCAGCCCATGCAGAACTGGAAATGGAGCGGCGCTTTCAGCACGCCCTTTTTCAGATAATAGGCGGCGTTGGCGATCATACCGGGATCAAAAGCCTCGATCTCGGGCTTGACGCCCCACTCCTGCATGTTTTTGCCCAGCTCCTCCAGGAACTTGGGACTGTTGATAAACAGACCGCTGTTCATCCAGTTCATGGAGCCGCAGTCGTAGGAACCCATTTCGGGGCGCAGCTCTTTCAGATGGATCTGGCGGGTCTCCTCGGTGGCGTTCAGATCGCCGGAGGTGGTCATGTTGATGATAATATCGCAGTCGGGATGGTTCTTGCGCAGCAGCTCCACGGTCTCGCGGAACTTGTTCACATCCATAGTGCCGTTGCCGTTGTCGTCGCGCATGTGCATATGGGCCATGGCTGCGCCGGCCTTCCAGCACTGATAGGCGTCTTCGGCGATCTCTGCGGGCGTCATGGGAACGTTGGGGTTATTTTCTTTTTTGGGCCATGCGCCGGTCAGGGCTACGGTGATGATGCGCTTGTTTTTCAAATCTGCCATTTGAATCGCTCTCCTTTATTATTTTATAAAATCAATCATCCAAAATGGAATTGCAAAAGCAACAGCGGGAAGTTCATTTTCCATACAGCATATGGATCAGATATGCGTTCAGCGCTTCCCGGCTTGCGGCCATCTCCTCCGGCGTCCAGGACTGCCAGCCCTCACCGCCAGTCTTGAAGCCCAGCCGTCCTTCCTCGTTCAGGCGGCACAGCAGGGGAGACGGCGTGTGGCTGTCCTCCAGATGCTGCAACAGATAGCTGTGGATGCTCAGGGCCATGTCGTTGCCCACCATGTCGGCGTTTTCCATGGGGCCGAGCTGGGGCAGACGCAAGCCGAAGGAATTCTTGACGGCGGCGTCCACCGTGGCGGCGTCGGCGATGCCCTGTTCGACCAGGGAGAACGCTTCCCGCCACAGGGCGTGCTGCAAGCGGTTGGCGATGAAGCCGGGCACATCCTTGCGGCACAGGCAGGGCTTTTTGCCGATGCCCGTCATAAACGCCATCACAGCGGCGGCAACCTCGTCCGTGGTGGCGTCGGTTTTTACCACCTCCACCAGAGGGATCAGATGGGCGGGGTTCCAGAAGTGGGTGCCGCAGAAGCGCTCCCGCCGGCGCAGCCGGCGGCTGATCTCGCTGGGACTCATGGCCGAGGTGTTGGTACAGAAGATACAGTCCTCCCGGCAGCGCGCTTCCAGCGCGGCAAAGACCTCCTGCTTCAGCGCCATGTTTTCATAGACAGCCTCGATCACGATGTCGGCCCAAGCGGCGCCCGCGCCGTCCAGATCCCGGACGAAGCAGATACGGCTCAGACGCTCCGAAAGCGCCTCCTCGGTCAAGATCCCCTTTTCCGTCAGCTGGGCGGTACTGGCGCGGATCCCCGCGGCGATATCCAGCGGCCGGGTGTCGCAGACCGTGATCTCATATTCCCTGCCGGCGGAGACGGCAAAGGCGATGTCTGTGCCCATCATGCCGCCGCCCATGATCAGGACCCGGCGGATCTCTCCGACGGAAGACTGTGCATCTGCCGTCGCTGCGCATGATTCTTTTTCTTGTTTCATCATGTAACCACTTACTTTTCTAATATAAGCAAAAACGATGCCAATTTAGCCGGTTGAGAGATTTTTTTTAGAACGCTGTCAATCAGCCGTTTCCTGGCGGTGGTGTGGGGGATTGTTACGTTGCAAAATCGAGACATGTTGCAAAACAACAACCAAATATGTTGCAAAATCGAGACGCTCCGGGGCAGCACCCTATGGAAACGTCGGCCCGGCGGCTCAAAGGGACTGCGCTTGCGATGCAGGATTCTTTTTGTGCAGCTTGCGGTACAGGACGCTGCGGTGGATGCCCAGGCGCTCGGCGGCTTTGGTGACGGAACCGCCGCACTGGGCCAGGGTCTGGGCGATGTAACGCTGTTCGGCGTCCTCCAAATAGGCCTTCAAGGTGTCGAATTGAGGCTCCCCGTTTGGGTGGGCGGCTGGTTGGGACGGGGCGCTCCCGGCGTCTGGCCCGAAGGCCGGGGACGTGAACAGCAGCGAAGCGCCGGGGCTGACGACGTAGCTGCGCTCCATGACATTGCGCAGCTCCCGGATGTTGCCAGGCCAGCGGTGGCGCAGAAGGGCCTGGACGGAAACGGGGGCCAGGACCTTGGCGGTGCCGTACTTTTCATTGAGGCTTTGCAAGAAATGCTCCGCCAGAGGGAGGATATCCTCCTGACGCTCCCGCAGGGGCGGCAGCTGCAAGGGGAACACGCTGAGACGGTAGTAAAGGTCCTCGCGGAACCGCTTTTCCCGGACCATGGCCTGGAGGTCTACGTTTGTGGCGCAGACGATGCGCACGTCGATGGGGATGGTCTTCACGCCGCCCAGACGGCGGATCTCGCGGTTTTCCAGGGCGCGCAGGAGCTTGGACTGGAGCGCCAGGGGCATGTCGCCGATCTCGTCGAGGAAGATGGTGCCGCCGGAGGCGGCTTCAAACAGGCCGATCTTCCCCTTGGACAGGGCGCCGGTGAAGGAGCCCTTTTCGTAACCGAACAGCTCCGATTCCAGCAGCGCCTCCGGGATCGCGGCGCAGTTGATGCTGATGAAAGCGTTGGCGGCGCGGTGGGACCGCTCGTGGATCAGATGGGCGATCATATCCTTGCCAGTGCCGCTTTCGCCCAGGATGACCACATTGCTGTCCGTGGGCGCGATGGCGTCCACGGCGCTGATGACGCGGCGCATGGCGGCGCTCTGGGCGATGATGACCTTGTGGTCCTTCAGGCGCAGATAGTCCAGCTCCCGGCGCAGCCGCTCGGTGGCCCGGCGCTCCTCCGCCATGATGCGGGTCCATTCCTGGCTGTGTTCGGCGCTCATATTATTGGTGATGACCAGGCGCACGGTCCCGTTTTCGTCCAGCACGGGGACGCTGTGGGAGACACTGGGATTGGCGCGATTGGGAGAGAGGGCGGCGGTGCTTTCCTTTTTCGTTTCGATGGCGCGCAAAGTGGAAGACTGCTTATACAGTCCGCCGGCCATCAGGTCGCGCACGTTTTTGTGCAGCAATTCCTCCCGCTGTGCGCCCAGACGTTCCGCGGCCACCTCGTTGATAAAGAGGATGGTGCCCTCGCCGTCCGTAATGAAAATAGACTCTGCGTAATAGGTCCCGATGGCGTCCAGGATCGCCTGGGGAGAAAAAAATTCTTTCATGCCCGCCCCATTCCTTCCAATTTTTGGATGACAATATTCCCGACCATATCCTATTGTACGTCTTTTCCCCCTGTTTGGCAAATAGAAAATGACAGGATTCCTGCAAAAAGGGCAGGGTTTTATACCCGGCCCAGGCGGAAAGCCTCCATCATTTCTGAGGTCAGCGCCAGGGTGTCGCCCCGCTGGGGGACTTTGTCGCGGCGGACCCATTCGGCAAGGGACAGCTCCTCCTGCTCCAGAGTGATGGCGTCGCTTCCGTCCAGGTCCGCAAAGTAGCCCAGGGAGAGGTTCCCGTCCACGCCCCAGGGTTGGCTGCCGTAATAGCGGATATTTTTCACCTTCAGGCCGACTTCCTCGTACACTTCCCGCCGCACGGTCTCCTCGGCGCTCTCGCCGATCTCACAGAAGCCTGCGATCAGGGCGTAGTGCCTGGTGGGCGCGTGGGAGGGGGCGTATTTTGTCACCAGCAGGCGGTCTCCGTCCGTCACGCCTACGATAATGGCGGGGTTGATGCGGGGATAGACGCGCCGGCCGCAGCTGCTGCATTCCAGGGCGCGCTCATCGTTGCAGTACGCCAGCGGCTGGCCGCAGCGCCCGCAGAAACGGTTGCTTGCATACCATGCGGCGAGGTGGTATGCCGTTACGGCGGCAAAGGCCGCCGCCTGGGGCGGCAGGGACAGGGCGCGGCGGAGGGAGAGGTAGCGGTAGTCGCAGTTGAGGAGGCGCAGGGAACGGCGGCACCAGAAATAGTCCTGCCGGTCTACGGAAAAAAGATGCAGGCAGTCCCCGGCGGCGACGGGCAGCTCGCAGAAGCGGGGCAGTGTGAGCGTCCCGCCGGGGGAGAGGACGCAGAGGATGCGCTGGCCCTGAAACACACAGACTAAGCTGTCGTCTACGGGCGGCGCTGGTTGGTAGGTCCCGTCGAAGCGGGCCGGGGCAATATCCTGGATCATAGAAAAACTCCTTTCGCAGAGAAAAGGTTCTGGGGAGGCGGTCCGTAAAGAGAAGCATCCGCCCGTTTCGGGCGGATGCACGGCGGCTTACCGGTCTTTTGCCGGCAAAGTCACATCATAGCGGCAAGCGCGTCCACAGCGGCTTCCTCGTCCGCGCCGTCTGCGCTGAGTACGACGCTGGTGCCGCGCGTCAAGCCCAGGGAGAGCACACCCAGCAGACTTTTGCAGTTGACGCGGCGTTCGTGGTAGGCGATGATAATGGAACAGGAAAAGGCGTTGGCCTGTTCAATGAGGGCTGTGGCCGTTCTTGCAGTCAGACCCTCCGGGATGGAAACAGTTACGTTTTTTTCAGTCATAGGTAGGCCCTCCTCAATGTTTTATATAGGTCTATTGTACCATGGACCGCCCCTGCCGTCCAGAGTGAAATCTGCATGTCGCGGAGGATATCCTTGCGGCAGGGGAGCGGGGATGGTAAAATGGACCCTGAAAAAGCTGGCGGGGAGGTGGCATGATGGAAAAATTCGTACCCATAGAGGACGCGGTATTGGGCAGGCTCCGGGGCAGAGACTGCATCGACATCACGTCCGTGATCCAGGACGACAGGAACAGCCTGACCTTCACCGGGGAACTCAACGGGATGCTTGCCCAAAACGTCCGGCGGCGGGTGTGGCTCCCGTACCGCTTACGCTTTCATGGGGTGTTGGCGTATTTTGCCTGCGAATTGGACACCTATGAAAACATGGACCGCGGGGCGCACTGTGCGGGCAGCGGATTTGTCCTGGTGGAGAACAGGGCGTGGAAGGACGCGTTGCCCATACGGGAGGATTATGACAGGTCCCGGTACAAGCATTACCAGGTGTTTACCTATGATGCGGCCTATAACATCATCGCGGTATCCTATGACTTGACGTGCGATCTGTCCTGTGCAAAGGAACGGGAGGACTGAGACATAAGAGGACTGAGACATAAAAAGAGCGCCGGGCGTATAAAGTGGAAGTGATCACGGCGCCCGCCGGGCGAGACGCCGCATCAGGAAAAGGGGAGAGGGACTTGGGACTGATGGAGCTGCTGGCCGTAGCGGTGGGCCTTTCCATGGACGCCTTTGCCGTTGCCGTGTGCAAGGGCCTGGCCGCGCCGCGCCTGCGGCTGGGGCATATGGCGCTGGCAGGCGTATATTTCGGCGCGTTTCAGGCGCTGATGCCCTTGCTGGGCTTTTGGTTGAGCAGGGGCCTTGCCGGAAGGATCGAGGCCTTTGACCATTGGGCCGTCTTTTTTCTGCTGGCGCTGCTGGGCGGGATGATGATCCGCGAGGGATTGGACAGGGACGGGAGCACGGAGCGGACGGCGGATTTCGGCCTGCGCGCCATGCTCCCGCTGGCGCTGGCTACCAGCATTGACGCTTTGGCCGTGGGCGTATCCTTTGCATTTTTGCATGTCTCGATTTTACCCGCAGCGGCGTTGATCGGCGCGACGACATTCGTCCTCAGCGCCTTGGGCGTAGGCGTGGGTTTTTTGTCCGGCGCACGCAGCCGTGCGGGGGCGGAAATTGCCGGCGGCGTGATTTTGATCACACTGGGAATCAAAATTTTGCTGGAGCACCTTGGGGCTTTCTGAGGGCGGATGCCTGCATTTTTTGAAAGCGGCTTTCCTGAAAAAGCGTTGATTTTTTCGGTCTCTTTCTCAAAAACGCGAAGACAGCCGTCTCTTTTTGACTGCGAGACCGGCATAAGGAAAGGCACAGGACGATACTGTCCTGTGCCTTTTTATCAATCCTGAGGGAGAGCACACTTGCTCCCGAAAAAGGATCAACGGAGCGGCTACAAGCCGCTCCGTTGATTCAAGAGAAGATAAGAGGATGAAAAAGAGTACTTCTTAACGACACGCTTATCCTATCAACCAAACATGACAAAATCATCAAAGAAGTGTTACAAAAATATTAAATTATTGCATTATTTGATGCACATCATAATGTGCGCGGCGCGGCGGGCGCGCAGGAAAGCAGTGCTTCTGCGTGGACGTTCAGCGCCTTTGTGATATCCGACGCTTCCCCCAGGGGGATGGTGCGCATATCGTAGTCCGGTTGTTCATATTGGGCGAGTTTTTCTTCCGCTACGCCGGAGAGCAGCGCCAGAGTTTTACGCGAGCGGCCCGACTTGTGCCGGAGCAGGGCCAGGGGATTGAGCAGCACAGGAGCCGGGGCAGGCTCTGCCGCCGGGACGGACGCGGAGCCGCTGTCGTGAAAGACCAGCACGGGATAATATACGTCGTATCCCTCGCTCAGGTCCTCCACGGGGATCTCCTTTCCGCCCTCACGGATGAAATAGCGGGCCTCGGCGGTATAGGAAATGGACGCGCCCGTGCCGGAGCGCGTTGCCTCCGGCGGCAGGGTGAACGTTTCCGCTCCTGTTTCACCCCAGTGGATGATCAGCTGTTCCAAGTATGCGTCGGTATCGGGTTCCGGGTCTTTCAGCTGTTCCCGGAGAAACGTTTCAAAACAGGACAGGTTGATAACTTCCATGAAGTGCGCCCTCCTTTTATCAGATGATTTCTATCAAATGACTTCTACCTTGATCAGATTTGTGGTCCCGCTACGGCCCACGGGGACGCCGGCGGTGATCACCGCCAGGTTGCCGTCTTTGACATAGCCCGCCTTTTTACAGGCTTCCGTGGCCGCGGCGAACAGCTCGTCCGTGTTGGCCGCAGGGGCGGTCAGGGTGGGGTAAATGCCCCAGGACAGACGTAGCTGGCGGCAGACCTTCGGCGAGACGGTGGCCGCGCAGATGGGGCAGCTGGGTTTGAAGCGGGACAGCATCCGGGCAGTCACGCCCGCGTGGGTCACGGTGATGATGGCGTTGGCCTGGAGATCGAAAGCGGCGGCGCAGCTGGCGTGGCTGATGGCGTTGGTGACAGAGCCGTCCACGGCGAAGGCCTCTTCCCGGAAGCGCTTTTCATAATCGATGTGCGCCTCGGCTTCCTCCACGGTGCGCACCATGGCTTGGAGGGCCTCGGCGGGGTATTTGCCCGAGGCCGTTTCGCCGGAGAGCATGACGCAGGAGGCGTAGTCGAATACGGCGTTGGCCACGTCGCTGACCTCCGCGCGGGTGGGGCGGGGGTTGCGGATCATGGAATCCAGCATTTGGGTCGCCACGATGACGGGTTTGCCCGCCAATACGCCCTTGCGGATCATCTCCTTTTGCAGTGGCGGGATCTCCTCCATGGGGATCTCCACGCCTAAGTCGCCCCGAGCCACCATGATGCCGTCCGCCGCGGCGATGATCTCGTCGAGGCGGTTGACGCCCTCCCGGTTCTCGATTTTGGCAATCAGGCGGATGTCGCTGCTGCCGAAGGACTGGAGCAGCTGACGCACGGCGTGGATGTCCTGGGCGCTGCGCACAAAGGAGACGGCGATATAGTCAAAATCCTGCTCCACGGCAAACTTGATGTCGCTGCGGTCCCGGGAGGTCAGGCCGGGCAGGGAAATATTCACGTCGGGGACATTGATGCTCTTGTTGTCGCTCAGTGTTCCGCCGGTGAGCACGGTGCACAGCACATCGCCGCCGGAGCAGCTTTCCACCCGCAGCTCGATCAGACCGTCGTCGATCAGGATACGGTCGCCCGCATGGAGGTCGCGGGCCAGGTCCGCGTAGGTGATGGAGACGGCCTTGGCGCTGCCGGGTACGTCCCGGGGCGTCAGGGTAAAGCTGTCCCCGGCTTTGAGGGTGACCGGGCCGTCCGCAAACGCGCCGATGCGGATCTCGGGGCCTTTGGTGTCTAAGATCGTGGCCACGATCCGGTTCTCCTGGCGGCAGGCCTGGCGCAGCTTCTGGAGCAGCGCCAGGTGGCTTTCGTGGCTGCCGTGGGAGAAATTGAAGCGGGCGGCGTCCATGCCGCCGCGCAGCAGGGTGGAAAGGGTCTCCTTGCTGCCGCTGGCAGGGCCGAGGGTGCAGATGATTTTTGTTTTGCGCATAAAGGTCCTCCTTTATTGATCCTGAAACAGTTATCCGAAAACGACCGGCGTTTTTCCGTATTTCGTGGGCGAGCAAGATGGCGCCGGCGGGCAGAAGTCCACGGGCGCGGAGCAAAGCGCTTGACCTTTAGTATACCAAATTATCCACCAAAAAGCAATCAAGACGCCCGCGGCGAAAAAGGACTTTGTTCGATGCAATTACGATGCAGGGAATTGGCAGAATAAAATCGCATTTTAGCGAAAAAAATCAGCACTGATACTTGACGGTGCGAAAGAAAGCCGGTATTATGTAAAATGGAAAGAGACAACGAATGGAGTCCGACCGCATTTGATATGGGAGAGGAATGTTTCACAATGAAAAAATGCCCCATCTGCGGAGAACGGTTTGCAGATACTTATAAAAGGTGCCCCTTTTGTGAGGAAGAAGAGAATCCCCGCCGCGTGCGCCAGCCGAAACGGTATACCGGCGGCGGACGCCGTTTGCAGCATAGAGAATATGAGGAAGAGGTGCCCCGTCCGCTGTATGAGGAGGACGGGGAGTACCGTCCCCGCCGCTCCGCCGTGCGTGAAGAGGAGGAGCCTTATGACGACGAGCCGCCCCGCAGACGTAGCCGCAGGGACGAGGACGATTATGACGACTACGATGATTATTACGATGAGGGCGGCGGTAGCCCCTGGTTCAAGATCGTGATGATTGTGCTGATTGCCATCATTGTGGCCTGCTTGCTCTATCTTGGGCGCGGCGCCATCGGCAATCTGATTGGCGGTCAGACCAACGGCGATCCCACGCCGCCTTCGTCCATGAACAGCGGCGACGAGGGGCCGGACGGCCCCAACGGCGTCGATCCGGTGGATCCCGTGGTGGATCCCAACGGCGGAACGGAGCCGAGCGTGGACGATCCCGGCGGCGATGGTCAGACGCCGGATAATAACGGTACGGAGCCGCCCGCGCCGTCTACACCGGATGGCAGCGGGACAACATCCACAAGACCGGATACGCCGTCTTCGTCCTCCGGCCTGACCCTGTCCCATGTGGACGTGTCCATCGACGGCGGCGAGACGTTCACCCTCTCGGCCCGCAGCGGCAGCGGGGATGTAACTTATGCCAGTAAGAACACCGCCATCGCCACAGTGGACAGCAGCGGCAAAGTGACTGGTGTGGCCAAGGGCGCCACCACTGTCACCGTTACCCGCGGGGCGGAGAAAGCCGAGTGCATCGTGCGCGTGCGCAACAACGGCGCGCAGGGTGCGGAGGGAGACGCACAGGCTGCGCCCTCCGGCGGCAACTACAAGCTCAACCGAGACGATTTTACCCTTGCGGCGGGCGAGACGTTCGATCTCAAGCTCCAGGGCGTTACCACGGAGTTGAGCTGGTCCATTGCGGACACGTCTGTGGCTACGGTAGACGGCAGCGGCAAGGTGACCGGCGTCGCCAAGGGCGTCACGAAGGTGACCGCTTTCTGGGACGGCGGCAAGGCGGAGTGCATCGTGCGCGTGAAATAAAAGGAATTTTAAGAAATCCCGCCCCAAATGGGCGGGATTTCTTGTTGTTTGCGGCGGGAAAGTGTGCTATGATATCATATTAAAGAGAGAGGACCACGCAGAGCACGGAGGGACCGGGATTGGATAAGGGCGCGCTTTTGAAAAAGATCACCGGGCAGGAGGATGAGCGGATCACCCTGGCTCATTTTCTGGACCAGCTGGAGCGCAGCACCCGGCGCAATGTGCCCGCGGCGACCCATTTCCTGACGCCCCAGGAGCAGAGCCTGGCCGGGACGCTCCTGGCCCAGCTGAAGCAGGAGCACGCGGCGGTGTTTACCGGCGGCTACGAGGGCGCGGAGCGCCAGGCGGCGCTGTTTTTGCCCGATTACCTGGACGCGGCGTCGTACCGGGCGGCGGAGGACTATCCCCTGTGCGCCGTGCGCTGTACGTTCCGGGCGGAGGACCGGCCCGGCCACCGGGACTTTTTAGGCAGTCTGATGGGCCTGGGCATCCGCCGGGAGATGGTGGGCGATCTGCTGGTGGGAGAGGACAGCTGCGACATCCTGCTCAAACGGGAGGTGCTGTCCTTTGTGCTGCAAAATTACGAAAGCGCAGGCCGTGTCCATCTGCGGACGGCGGAGGTGCCCTTGACGCACCTGCATCTGCCGGAGCAGCGCTGTCAGGAGCTGTCCGGCACCGTGGCGGCGCTGCGGCTGGACAGCCTTGTGGCGGTGGGCTTTCGCGTCAGCCGGAGCCGGGCGGCGGAGCTGATCCGGGCCGGACGGGTGGAGGTCAACTGGCGCGTGTGCGACAAAGTGAGCGCGCCGTGCAGCCCGGGGGATGTCTTTTCCGTGCGGGGTATGGGGAAGTGCGTCCTGACAGAGGCCGGCGGACTGAGCAAAAAGGGACGGATCACCGTTCGGATGGAACGGTATCGCTGAACTATAGAAGGAGAACGGCACATGGACGAGCAAATGATCCGGCGCATCAATGCGCTGGCGCATAAAGCGAAGACGGAAGGGCTGACGGAGGAGGAGACGCGCGAGCGCGACAGGCTCCGCCAGGCGTATGTGGCCGCCGTGCGGGCAAGCCTCGTGGGGCAGCTGGAGCACACTTATCTTGTGGACGAGACGGGCCGCAAGACGAAGCTGAAACGAAAGAAAGGCGGGGTACAGGAATGAGCAGCAAGGATTCCAGAAGCGGCGACGGATGGGACAACGCCGGCTGGAATATGAACGATTGGAACAACCGTGCGCCCGGCGGCGCCCAGGGCGGGAGCACGCCCCGGGGCGCTTCCGATTGGAACCGGACGCTGCCTGCCGGCGGTCCGGCCGGACAGAAGCGGACGCCGCCCGCGGGCAATCCGTCGGGCTGGAACCGGACGCGGCCTGCGGGCAATCCATTCGGCTGGAACCGGACACAACCCGCGGGCAATACCCCCGGTTGGAACCGGCCCCAGCCGCCCGGCACTACCCAAGGTTGGAACAACGGCACGGGCGGCGGCAATAACGGGACGGAAAGCGAGGTCTTGTCCTGGGTGGTCATCGGCTTGTGCTTTGTCCTGTTTTGGCCGGTGGGCCTGTTTTTGCTGATCCGTAAGCTCTCCGACGGCAAGAGCACAACGAACCGGGTGTCCAATTCCCGCAGCAGCGCCGCCCAGGTACAACGTCAGATGAATGACCGTGCCCGGCAGAGCCGGACACGGCAGCAGGCCCAGGCGGCCCAGCGTTCGGCGGTCCAGAACACCGTGCCGGCCGGGTGGGCCGCGCCGGGTCAGGCAGCAGCGGCGGCACAGCAGCGGGAAACGTTCCCGCGCCGTGTGGTCAAGCCGCCGTCGATGAAGAAGGGGACGCGCCTGGCGCTGAAGATCGTGGGCGGTTTCCTGGCGGTGTTCGGCGGTATGGCAGCGATGGGCGTGCTAGCGCTGGCGGATCTGCCTTTTGAAATGTGGGATATCGTCCAGCTGCTCCAGTCGCTGGCGTTGACGGGCGCAGGCGGCCTGATGCTGGGCAAGGGCTTTTCCATGGACCGCGCCGCCCGGCGGTATCAGAATTATCTGGCGGTCATGGGCAATGTGCAGTCGATTTCCTTTGCCCAGTTAGCCAGCATCACCGGGTACCCTGAAAAGAAGATCATCGACGATCTGGACCGGATGATCGCCCGGAACTATTTTGGCCCCACGGCGTATCTCGATCAGAGTCTGGGCTACTTCTTCCGCAGCCGTACCGCGGCGGAGGAAGCGGAGGCGGAAAAGCGTGCGGCAGCCGCCACGCCCAGGGAGGCCGAGGAGGGCTACGCCGGCGTCCTGCGGAGCATCCGCCGGACCAACGACCGCATTGCGGACCCGGCCCTGTCCCGCAAGATCAACCGCCTGGAGGAAGTGACGGCCCAGATCTTCCGCGCCATCGAAAAGGATGAGCAAAAGGCAGCGCAGATGCGCACGTTTTTGGAGTATTATCTGCCCACGACTCAGAAGCTGCTGGACTCCTATGCGGAGTTTGAAGCCACGGGCGTGGACGGGGAAAATTTACGCATGGCCAAGGAAAAGATCGAGGAGACCATGGACAATATCATCCGCGGCTTTGAGCATCAGCTGGACGCCCTGTACGCCGCCGACGCCATGGATATCCAGGCAGACATCAATGTGATGAACAACATGATGCAGCGGGATCAGGCGATGCACAGCTCCGATTTCAAGGTCAGTCCCGCGCCCGGTACCGCGCCCGGCGGGCCGCGGCTGACGCTGACGCCGGACGAAGACGAGGATGACGGCGAGCACGGCACCGCCACCATGCTGTGGAAGGAATAAACGATGCCAAAGGACACGGAGACTCCAGTTTCCGTGTCCTTTTCATGAAAAAAATCCGGCATACTACCACAGTAGTATTGACAAGTATATACTACTGTGGTAATATATACTCATCCGATACGACAATGGTAGTATGAAGGAGGGCGTTTATGGAAGTAAAACTGTTTGACGCGGAATTGAAAGTGATGGACGTGCTCTGGCGGGAAGGCGACGCCACCGCCAAGCATATCTCCGACGTTTTGAAGGAAGAGACCGGCTGGAACATCAACACGACGTATACCCTGATCCGCCGGTGCATCAAGAAAGGGGCCATTGCCCGCAGCGAGCCGAATTTCCGCTGTCATGCCTTGATCGAAAAGGAAGCGGTGCAGGAGGCGGAGACACAGGAATTGATCGATAAGGTGTATGACGGCAGCGCGGATAAGCTGTTTGCCGCCCTGCTGGACCGCAGGAAGCTGTCTGCGGAGGAGATTGCCCGCCTGCGCAAGCTCGTGGACGAATGGGAATGAGGTGGAGAAGATGACGCTGCTGCAAATGAGTTTTTCCGGCGCGGTATTGATCCTGGCCGTCGCGCTGCTGCGGAAAATGATGTCTTCCATCCTGCCCAGGCGGGCGTTTGTGGTGCTGTGGTGCGTGGCGCTGGCGCGGCTGCTGGTGCCGGTGTCCCTGCCGGCGGTGTTCAGCGCCTATTCCCTGCTGGACCGCAGCGCTTCGGTACGCGCCGCCATTGCGGACACACCGGCGGTCTACCTGGTCCCCACCGCGCCGGGGCCAACCGTGTTGCCGGACGCGGCGGCGGGAAGCGGGCCTTCGATGTGGCTTGTACTCTGGGCCGCAGGCGCGATATTGTGTGCGCTGTATTTTCTGCGGTCGTATCTGCGCTGTTTGCGGGAGTTCCGCATGTCCCTGCCGGTGAAGGAGGAAGCTGCCGCGGCGTGGATGGCGGAGCATCCCCTGCGCCGCAGCGTTGCGCTGCGACAGTCCCAGGCGGTGGACGCGCCGCTGACCTACGGCGTGCTCCGCCCGGTGATCTTGGTGCCGAAAGGAATGGACTGGAGCGCCGCGGGACCGATGGCCTACGTCCTGCGCCACGAGTGGGAGCATATCCGCCATTTTGACGGCGCGCTGAAGCTGGCCGCCGCGGCGGCGGTGTGCGTCCACTGGTGGAACCCGGCGGTGTGGCTGCTGTACATCCTGCTGAACCGGGATCTGGAGCTGGCCTGCGACGCCTGCGTGGTGCGGGCCATGGGGACCGGGTCCCGCGCCGGCTACGCCCGGGCGCTGATCGGCATGGAGGAATGCCGGAGCACGGCCCGTCCCCTGTCCGTTGCGTTCAACAAGACGGCGATCGAGGAACGCATCACGGCGGTGATGCAGGCGCGCAGGACGTCCCTGGCCGTCCTGGTGCTGGCGGTGCTCCTTGTGGGCGGCGTCACTGCGGCCTTTGCCACCACCTCCGTGGGCGCGCAGCGAAACGATCTGACGGTCATCCCCGGCGGGGATTTTACCCAGGAGGAAAGCCGGCGTCTGTTTTCTCTTTGGTTCGACGGCTACGAGAAAATGACGGTGGCGGATTATCAGACAAAGATCTGGCAGGAGTACGATACGCCGGAGGACCTGGAACTGCGGGAGCGCTTTTCCTTGTCCGAATTTACAGCGGAGCAGCCGGACAGCCCGGAGGGACGGGCGTTCCAGGCGTTCTGCAATTATTACTACACGGTCTGCGATCCCTTGACCGGAACGAATTGGCGCAGCCGCAGCTTTTCCGGCACATCGACTGCCTTCGGCGGACCGGGCAAGGGCAGTTGGGCCGTGTTGGAATACGACATCACCCTGACGGTTCTGGATGGGGAGCGTCTCACCGTGGGCAGCTACGACAAGACGCGCCGGAATACCGCGTCGGAGCTGGGCCGGATCTGGCACAATAAAACGGAAGCGGAGCTGATGGACGCCGTGGGCCTTGCCGGCGCCCTGGAAAAAGAGGTCCCGGCTCTGGCGGAGCGTTTGAGCAATGATAAGCTGGCTGTTTCCATCGAATACGGTTTTGTGCCCCTGGAGAGCACGGCCGATCCCAACGCAGCGTCCAATCATACCATCGGGCAAAGCTGGGACGAGACCCTCGCGCCCTACGTTCCCTTTGGCCTCGCCTATGTTTTTAACCCCGACAGCACCGGGAACGGCCTGCATATGACCTATCAGGGCCGGGAGGTCAGCGGCATCACAGACCCGGAGCTGGGATTGTGGATCACGGAGCACAGCGGTATCAGCACCTACGGACCGGACGCGGCAGAGCTGTACGTCGTGTATCAAAACGGCGTGCCCACAGGGCTGCGCTTTGCCACGGACGCCGAGCAGGCGAAATTTGACGCCCTGCGCCAAAAGAACATGGAGGAGCTCCGCGCAGCGGAAGGTCTGGATATCACGGAGGAGCGGCAGTCCCCCCGCGGCACGGCGGAGGATTACGCGTCCCTGTTGGCTTTGCGGACGGATGGATATGAGGAATTGCCCCTTGCCGTCTTCAACGGCAGTCTGCTCACCTGGTGCAATACCCATTACGACGCCATGGAGCGCACCGGCGAGGACGCGGCGTGGGAGGACTGGGGCGTTCCGCTGACGGAGGAGGAGAAGTCCTTCGTGGCCACGACGGTGCAGCTGTCTCGTTGGGAAAACGCCTGCGCCGTCACGGCGGAACAGACCGGGCAGCCGGAGCAGGACCCGACCGTCCGCCTGGGCCGCCTGATGCGGAGCACCGGTGACGGCGGCTGGGCCACGCTTGATGTGGCGTTCAGCTACCACACCGGCGACCCGGCGCACGTCACCGTGGGCGAGCGGGACGGCTGTGTGGGCGGGCTGCGCGCCGCCGTCTACAGCTTTTGGGAAACGTGCGATATGGAGACGCTGCTCTCCATGACGGAAGCGGATGTATACGAGACGCTGTCCGCGCTGGCGGCGGAATACAGCACCGGCGGCGTGACGGTCACTGTTGCGCGGGACGGCGTGCATTTTGAGTGCCGGGCTGAAGGGCGCTTTTGACGGCGCAGGGAAGAACGATGCGAAAGAGTGACAGGGGCCAGCCGGATGAGGCTGGCCCCTGTCACTCTTTGCTGTGGGGTTTATGGTGTGATCGATGCTTTTACCAGCTTGAAAGCTCCGTGCGGTCGATGATCGCCTGCTGGGCATCGGGACGCAGATCGACAAAGTAGGCGCTGTAACCTGCCACACGCACCAGCAGGTCGCTGTAATTTTCCGGGTGGCGCTGGGCGTCCCGCAGCGTTTGATTGGATACGACGTTGAACTGCACATGATAGCCGCCCAGCTGACTTTCCGTCCGCATCAGGGCGATCAGGTTCTTCTTGTCCTGTTCCGTTTCCAGCAGCGCCGGACTCAGCTTCATGTTCAGCAGGTTGCCGCAGCCGGATTTGGAGTGGTCCAGCGTGCAGACCGAGCGCAGGATCGCGGTGGGGCCGTTCTTGTCGTAGCCGCCGAAGGGGGAGACGCCGTCGGCCAGGCCGGTACCCGCTTTTCTGCCGGAGGGCAGCGCGCAGGTGACCTCGCCGTGGGGGATGTTGGCAATGACGGGGACGTTGCCCGTTACGAAATGGTAGCCCAGCAGATTCTGATAGGATGTGGTGACCTCGTAGGAGAAGTCCATCATTTCCTTGGCAATGTTGTCCACATAAGGATCGTCATTGCCGAATTTCGGGGCGCGGTTGATCAGGATCTGGCGCTCCGCCTCGTAACCCTCAAAATTTCTTTCCAGCATTGTCACCAGCTGGTCCATGGAAAAGACCTTTTCCTCATACACCAGCTTTTTCACGGCGGCCATGGAGTCAGCCAGGTCCGTCAGGCCGGTGGTTTCCAAACCGGGGCCGTTGTTGAAGACCGCGCCGCCGAACAGGCAGTCCGTGCCGCTTTCCAGACAGCCCTCCGTACAAATGGAACGGACCGTCTTGGGCAGGCGCTTCCTGTGGGCCTGCTCGGAAATATGGACGCTGGCAACGCCCATCTTGATCTGGTAAGCCAGCTGCTGTTTTACGGCGCTCTCGAACTTCTCATAGGTATCAAAGGTCCTGGGATCACCCGTTTTCAGGCCGATGTCCCGCTTCCAGTATCTGGTGTAGCCGTTGAACAGCGCCCACTCCACGGCGATGGCATAGCTGTAGCGGCAGCCCTCGGCCCACATATGGGATTTTCCCGCGGGATAAGGCTCGATGCAGCCGCCCACGGACCAGTTATATGCTTCCTTCAAAGGCACGCCGCGGCGCTCTAAGATACGGAAAGCGTTTTCGTCGTAGAAGATCGCGGGCTGGCCGGTGCCCAGCTTGATCAGGTCGCATACCTTCATCAAAAAGGCATCCGGCGTTTTTTGGTTGACCCGCACATTGATGGTGGGCGTGTGCATCCGCAGATCCATGGTACACTTGAGCATCATGGAGGACAGCTCATTGACCGCGTCCTCGCCGTTGTCGTCCACGCCGCCCACGGTGACGCCGCAGAAGGAGATATAGCCGGAGTAGTAGGATGCGCCGTCCGCAGTGACCACATAGATATACTCCGCCAGCTTGATCCACAGGCACTCCAGCAGCTCCTGGGCCTCCAGCTGGGTGATGGCGCCCCTTTCGATGTCGGCTTTGTAGAAGGGGTAGAGGTACTGGTCGGGACGGGCGATGCAGCAGGCCTGTTGGTTCTCGTCGGCCCAGATCATCATCTGGGTGAACCACACGGACTGGATGGCCTCGTGGAAGTTCCTGGGCGCTTCGTAGGGCGCGCGGCAGGCTTCGGCGATCTTCAGCAGCTCCGCTTTCCGCCGGGGATCGGGCTCCGCCGCCGCCAGCTCCCGGGCGTAGTCCGCATGGCGCTGGCACATGACGCGGCAGGCCTCACAGGAAATGATGACGGCCTCGTAAAATTTCGCCTTGTCCCAGGTTTGGGGATCGGTGCGGTCCAGGGCGGCCAAATAAGCCGCTGCTTCCTCACGGACGCCTTTGAAGCCCTTTTTCATGATGATATTGTGATAGCCCACGGACCATTCGCCGCCGCCGGTGGCGGATTTCGCGTCGCTGAAAACGATGTTGGTGCCCATGCCGATGTTTTTGAGCTCGTCGCTCATATTGGCATAGAAATACTCCTCCATGGATTTGCCTTCCCAGAAGGGGAAAATGACCTCCTTCAGCGCCTTCTTTGTCTCCTCGGAGATCTGGTAGGGGTCCTGGAGGCGGGTGGCCATGGTGTCCATCTCATCGGCGATCCATTTATAGCTGATCTCCGGGCAGACGACGGCGGACCGGTGCTTGGAGCCTTCTGTACCGATGATCAGCTCGTCCTTGCCGATGACCAGCGGTTTCAACGTCATATACGCCAGCAACGCCTTTGCGTGGCGGATGGGAAGGTCCTCCGCCTCGGTCGCCTGATAGGTATAGGTGTAAATGAGGGCGCGAAAGACGTCCAGTTCCGGCAGATTTTTGAAAAACTGGTCTCTCAGGCGATTGACCCGATCAGTTGCCCCGTCCGTCCATTTTTTTCTTTCCACATTGTCGTTGCCGCAGCATGCCATAATACGTTCCTCCTTTAATGATATCCGGCAGATTCCATGATTGCTTCGTAGTGATCCTTCGGGATCCCGGTCCTTCCGGTCAGCCGCCGGTCTGGACCTTTAGGCCATTTGCCGCAAACAGCTGCCGGATCGCTTCCATATGTGCTGCGGACGGCAGCTCCACAGCGGGCAGCGGATACGGTATACCCAGGGCTTCGTATTTGGAGATCCCCATATTGTGATAGGGCAGGCAGTGGACGGACTCGATCCCGTCGCCCAGCCCGCTCAGGAATTCCGCCATTGCCTCCAGATCCTGCTTTGTGTCGTTGATGCCGGGGATGATGGGGATGCGGATCACCACATGGCTGCGTTGGCACAGCTTCCTGAGGTTGTCGAGAATCAGCTCGTTGCCCATGGCGCAATGTTGTTTATGCTTTGCGCTGTCGATGAATTTCACATCGTATAAGAACAGATCGATCCATGGGCTTATCAGCTCGAAGCACTCCCATGGCACGCACCCGCAGGTCTCTACGGCGGTGTGCAGCCCCTGGACTTTGTATTCCCGGGCGATCTCTGTGATGAAAACGGGATACAGCAGGGGCTCGCCGCCGGAAAAGGTGACGCCGCCGCCGGAGTTCCGGTAAAAGGGCAGATCGCGGTCGATGACGCACCGGGCGTCCTCCGGCGTCATCAGGTCTCCTTTGTACACGCGCGCCTGGGACGGACACACCTTGGCGCAGTCGCCGCAGTTGCGGCACAGCTCCCGGTGCAATCCGAGGATCCCGTCGCGCAGATAGACAGCGCCCTGTTTGCAGGCCTTTACGCATAGACCGCAGCCGATACAGCGCGTCTGATGGACCATCAACTGCGGCTGCATGGCAATATTTTCAGGATTTGCACACCATTGGCAGCGCAGCGGACAGCCCTTCAAAAAAATAACGCTGCGGATCCCCGGCCCGTCATGTACGCTGAACTTTTGGATATTGCTTACGATCCCTTGCTTTTCCATAGGCCACTCCATTTCCCGATCAAACACGGCGTCCCGTCCCGCTCGGTACGGTCCAAATGTCCGGCGTGTGCATAAAAAACAAAAAAAGTCCAGAACCATAAAAGTATCTGGACTTCGCTGTCACAAAAGTTTGATCTACGCCATTGCAGATCAATTGTTATTCAATTCTGACCGGCCAAAGACGGAACCATGCGATTCTCTATCAGTTTGAGTTTATCAAAGAGCTGCCGTGCTGTCAATCACCCGCCCGCTTTTTGTAGGAGTTACTAAATCCAACTGCCAGATTTTGGTCATTAAAATCACAAAACCGCCGGACCTGTTTTGCCGCCTCCGGGGGCGCTGAGCCAAGATGAAAAGCTGCCGCCCCAAAAGAGGGATGGCGTCCTCAAATTGTGAAAAAAGCCCTCCGCAGGAGTTTGCCGCCCGCAGGCAGCAAAGTAGTTCAATCGTTTTCTCCGATGACATGTGCATCGGAGAAAATACTGTGCGCGAAGCGAGCGTCGGTTGTCTGCCGCAGGCAGACAACCGAGGCGCAGAGCGCAGCGAAATCCCCCTTGTGAGTTTTCAAAATAGTTGAGAAATGGGACCAGGTAGGGATTTGTTCATGAAAAAAGGCGGAAAAATCCGAAAAACGCCCTAATATCAAGGTATTCCACGCAAAACAGGCGGGAAATTGTGAAAGAAGTTGTAATCCTGTGAAAGCAAGATTGCAATTTCTTTTTTTGTTTTTTTTGGCCTCGGACGGCCTCCAGGCGGGAAACCGGGCCGGGGTTTTAAGAGGGCCTTTTAAGGGCGTTTAAGCGGCGGGCAGGCCGAAACAGCGG
>CANSLL010000003.1 GCA_947647695.1 uncultured Clostridia bacterium
TCTTTCGTCTTCCCCTCTTTTATCTGTTCCAATCCTGCCATTACAAGCTCCCGGCAGACATTGATTGCATCCAAACCATCCTCGGCTTCCCCGACCACTTCATATGCGTTGTTTTCCAGGACCCCTCGGATATACATACGGATCAGAACCTCGTCATCAACAACTACAACACGGTACACGGCAAATCCCCTCCTGTCTTTTACAAATCCCAAACCTTCATCATGCCGAACAACGATTTCTCTTCCCTCTGGAATTCCCATTTTCCATAGAAATGACTTTCCCTGTCAAGACTCTCCCAAAACATATGCACGATCGCGTCAAATGATATAGAAAAAGCAGAAAATCTCCATAGCAGCACCCCGGCGCAGCAGTATTTTTCCACCGCACACGCGGGACAATGCTTGCACGTCTGCCGGACTTCTTTTCCCCCGTCACGATAGGCAAAGAGCGCCATCCACGACGATATCCAACAACGCCGTCCTTTCCAAAAATGCTTCAGGAAAGCACAGCGCGCCTGTCCGCAGATCGTATCATTCACCCTTTCAAAGAGTACACCATTTTTGAAAAAAGTGCAATGGGCTTCTCAAAAAATATCGTTGCAACGCCGCAAAGACGCGGCTCCATGTGTCCGTCGCAGCACGCCCCGCCCCGGCCCCATCCAGGCGCCTGGCGCTTGATACAAAAAGAAAAAACCGGCACAGGTTCTGCGCCGGTCTTTTTTCACTGCTTTTCCGGGGTAGGCGTTCGCTCAGACCCCCACGGACATCGTCTCAGGCAGCGTGCTGCCGCCGTCGATGACAATCTGGGTACCGGTGATATAACTGGACTCATAGCAGCCCAGGAACGCGGCCAACTCGCCGATCTCCTCGGGTGTTGCAAGGCGCTTAAAGGGGACGCCTGCCGCAATGCCCCGGATCACGCTCTCGGGATCCTCCGGGCAGGACTGCTGGGCCATGCCCTCCACCAGCGGTGTGCGCACATATCCGGGACAAATGGCGTTGACATTGACATTATAGTCCGCCATTTCTCTTGCGACGGCCTTGGTAAAACCGACCAGCGCTGCCTTGGAGGTCGCGTAGGCCGCCTCGCCGGGATCTGCAACCATGTCGCCGGTCACGGAACTCATAATGACGATCCGGCCTTCCTTCTTAAGCATCATCACCGGCGAGACCGCACGGGTCACGTTCCAAACGCCTTTGATATTGATGTCAAAATGATAATCCCTGTTCTCGTCGCTGGACGTCAGCAGATCACCCAGAACACAGACACCGGCGTTATTGACCAAAACGTCGATCGTGCCGTATTTCTCCAACGTACACTTGACCAGATTCATCACGCTGTCCATATCCGTTACATCTGTTCTGACGCCGATGGCGTCGTACCCCTGGGCGCGAAGTTCCTCGGCAAACTCCAGGACCTTATAGCCCCTGGCTGCCAGTACCAGCTTTGCGCCATACTTCGCATAAACCCGTGCAATGCCCTCGCCGATCCCCTTGGACGCACCCGTGATGATGGCAACCTTACCATCCAGCTTTCCCATCGATGCTCTCTCCTTTCATTGCTCCGCTGCATAAACTCCGCAGCGTGCGCAGCATGTACGAACCCCATGCCGGCCCTATGTACCCAGACAGGGCAAATAAAAAGGGCCCAAAAACACAAATGGTTCTTGGACCTCAATGTCACGAAAACAACACCGGTATACGCCATTGCATACCAGTCATGATAAACTTTTCCCCAGAAAAGCGCTAAAACAGCATCTGATCTGAACTTGATTTGAGTTTACCAAATCCATCTCATCCTGTCAACTGTCCCGTTGCTTTTTGTAGAAATTGTATAAATTTGGCAGCCGGTTTTTGGCGAGCGGTCCAGCCGCGGCGCAGGTTATTTTCCGCTATCTCAACAACTTCTGCGCCGGCATGGCCTCCGTCTTGACGGGAATTGCAAAAGGCTCCGCTCCGTGTTAAACTAAACTGGTATGAAAGTGAGGCGAAAAAAGTGGAGACCGTCAAACGCGGCTATGAGCCGAAGGATACTGTAGAATTTGGACCGAACGCGACGGAAAAGTTAAATGCCGCCGGTCAGGAGCTGGCTTTTCTGATAAACCGGGGTTATGATATCAAATCTGCCTCCACCTTCGTCGGAAACCATCACCTGCTTTCCGAACGCCAGCGGCTTGCCCTGGCACGAATTTTATCAACGGATAACGCCTTGCAGGCGAGGAAACAGAAGGAACTGCTCCAGGCGCCGGACTCCCTGGCCCTGGACGGTTTCAATACCATCATCACGCTGGAGGTCGCCCTCTCCGGTTCACTGCTGCTGGCGGGATTGGACGGTGCCATCCGGGATCTGGCAGGGCTGCGGGGCACATACCGCATCGTGGATAAAACAGTCCAGGCTGTGGAGCTGCTGCTGAATCGTTTCGAGACACTCGGCGTAAAGGAAGCCCTGTTCTATCTGGACCGCCAGGTATCCAATTCAGGCCGGCTCCGCACACTGCTGCTGGATAAAGGAACAAAGTATAACGTAACGGTTCGGGCAGAGCTGCACCCCAGAGTGGACGGCCTGCTCGCCCGCATGGAACATGTAGTCACTGCGGACGCCATCATTTTGGATCAGTGCGGCAGCTGGTACAACTTGAACCGCGCACTGATCGCATCCGCCGTCCCGGACGCCTGGATCTTTCGTTTGGACGGCCTGAAAAAGGAGGAAATTTCATGTCAATCGTAGGAGCCATCCTTGTCCCCCACCCGCCAATCATTGTTCCGGCAGTGGGCCGCGGCCAGGAGCGCGCGGCCAGGTCCACCATTGACGCCTGCCGCGCCGCTGCCCGGCAGGCCGCAGATTGGGACCCGGAAGTGTTGATTGTCACCTCGCCCCACTGCGTCATGTATGCCGATTATTTCCACATCTCCCCCGGCGCGGGCGCCTCCGGCAGCCTGTCCGCCTTTGGCGCGGCCCAGGTGAACGTGCAGGCGGCATACGACGGCGAACTGCGCCAGGAAATCATCCGCGAAGCCGAAGCCGCCCACATCCGTGTCGGGACCCTGGGCGAGAAGGACCCCACGCTGGATCACGGTGCCGTGCTCCCCTTGTACTTCCTTCGGGAAGCCGGAGTAAACTGCCCCCTCCTGCGCATCGGACTGTCCGGGTTCTCTCCCCTGGAGCACTACCGTTTTGGCCAGTGCATCGCCCGGGCGGTGGAGAAGCTGGGCCGCCGGGCGGTATTCGTAGCCAGCGGGGACCTGTCCCACAAATTGAAGGACGACGGTCCCTATGGCTATGCTCCCGAAGGGCCGGTCTTTGACCGCCAGGTAACCCAGGCCATGGCAGACGGAGACTTTTTGCAGTTCCTCACCATGGATGCCGGACTGTGTGACCGGGCGGCGGAATGCGGCCTGCGCTCTTTCCAGATCATGGCCGGAGCGTTGGACGGCATCGCGGTGGAGCCAAGACTCCTCAGCTACGAGGGGCCCTTCGGCGTGGGCTACGGCGTGGCTGTCTTTTCCTCCGCCGGGCCGGATGCGGGCCGGCGGTTTGCCCAGCAGTGCGCGGAAGCGGAGCACGCCCGGCTGGCGGAACGCAAAGCATCCGAGGACCCCTGGGTCAAGCTGGCCCGTCTGTCCCTGGAAACCTTTGTCCGCACGGGGAAACAGCTGGATGCGCTGCCGGACGGCCTGCCGGAGGAGATGACGGGCCGGGCCGCGGGAGCATTTGTCTCTCTTCACGCCCACGGCCAGCTGCGGGGCTGTATCGGCACCACTGGACCGGTCACGAAAAACGTGGCCTGGGAAATCGTTCGGAACGCCGTCTCCGCCTGCTCCGAAGACCCGCGTTTTCTCCCGATCCGCGTGGAGGAGCTGGACAGCCTGGAATACAGCGTGGACGTCCTGGGCGCACCGGAGGCCGTCGCGTCTCCGGCGGAGTTGGATGCCAAGCAGTACGGCGTCATTGTATCCTGCGGCAGCCGGAGAGGCCTGCTACTGCCTGATCTGGAGGGCGTGGACACCGTGGAACAGCAAATCGAGATCGCCCGCCAGAAGGGCGGCATCGGCAGCCGGGAGCACTATACCCTGGAGCGGTTCGAGGTGGTGCGGCACACATGAAAACGCGCTGCGCGCTGTGCTTCCACCACTGCGTTCTGGACGAAGGCCAGACCGGCCTGTGCCAGGCGCGGGAATGCCGCGGCGGCAGGATCGTCCCCTTGAACTATGGCAGGCTGACCGCCCTGGCTCTGGACCCCATCGAAAAAAAGCCCCTGCGCCGGTTCCGTCCCGGAAGCCTCATTTTATCCGTGGGCAGCTTCGGCTGTAATCTGCGCTGCCCCTTCTGCCAGAACCACGCCATCTCCATGGCCGGAGTGGATGCGGTCCAGACGGTGCGCGTATCCCCGGAGCAGCTCGCCGCCAAAGCGGCGGAACTCATCCCCCAGGGAAACGTGGGCGTGGCTTACACCTATAACGAACCGCTCACCGGTTATGAATACGTTCGCGACTGCGCCTCCTTGGTCCGCGCGCAGGGACTGGTCAATGTGCTGGTCACCAACGGAACGGTCGATGACGCTCCCTGGCGGGCGCTGCTGCCCTTGATCGACGCGGTCAACATCGACCTGAAAGGGTTCACGGCTGCGTGGTACCGGAGGCTGGGAGGCGACCTGGACACCGTCAAGCGCTCCATCGTCCTGGCATCGGAGCAGTGCCATGTGGAGGTGACCACCCTGCTGGTCCCCGGCGAAAACGACAGCCCCGAGGAGATCCGCGCGCTGGCGCGCTGGCTGGCCGGTGTGGACCCCCGTATCCCGCTGCATTTATCACGGTTCTTTCCCCGATACCGGATGGCAGAGCATCCCCCTACGCCGGTGGAAGAGGTCTACCGGCTGGCGGAGGAAGCCCGGACATATTTAACCTATGTCTACACCGGGAACTGCTGACGCCCGATCTCTTTTCCCTCTGATCCCCGGCGCACAATACGATATGTTCTTTCAAGAAAGAGTGGAGCGGGAAATCCCGCTCCACTCTTTTATCCATGAACGATTCATTTATTCCTGCCGTACAGCGCTTTGAACGCCGCAAACTTTTCCTCATATCTGCGGTGCCGCGCCTCGTCGGGCGTATACACCTGCACGTCCTTCACCGTCGCCGCCGCGGCGTCTGTCACGGACGCAAACCGCCCGCAGCCGGTCATGGCCAGGAGCACCGCCCCCATGGCGCCGCCGTCATGGGTGCTGATGGTACGCAGCTCTAGTCCCAGAACATCCGCTAAAATTTGCAGCCACACGGGACTCTGCGCCCCGCCGCCAATCACCCGCGCAAAGGTGGGATGGATGCCCCGGTCCCAAATCACCTGATAGCAGTCCCGCAGGGCAAAGGATACGCCCTCCAGCACCGCCCGCGTCATAGCGGCGCGGCCCTTGGACAGCGTCAGGCCATGAAAAATCCCCTTGGCTCCAGGATCGTTGATGGGCGACCGCTCCCCCATCAGATAAGGCAGGAACAGCAGGTCGTCGATCTCCGTTCCCTCCACCTCGGCAAGAACCGCGTCAAAATCCGTGCGGCCCAAAACGTCCTTGACCCACCAGTCCAGAGACGCCGCCGCGGACAGGATGACGCCCATCATATGATAGCCGCCGTTGGCGTGGCAAAACGCGTGGAGCCGCCCCTCCGGGTCCGCCGCAAAGGCATCCGACGCGGCAAAGACAACGCCGGAGGTGCCCAGAGAGATGGAGCAGTTGTCCTTGCCCACCGCGCCGGTACCCACCGCGCCCACGGCCTGGTCGCCGCCGCCGGCGATAACCTTTGCGCCGGGGTTCAGCCCCGTCTTTTCCGCAAAAGCGGGCGCGACGGTCCCCACGATCTCGTAGGATTCAAACACCCGCGGCAGCTGATCCTCGGTGATCCCCAGACGCGCCAGCATGGGCTGGGACCAGCGGCGGTTGGCCACATCGAAAAACAGCGTGCCGGATGCGTCGGAGACATCCGTGGCAAAGACGCCGCTCATGGCGTAGAGCAGATAGTCCTTCGGGAGCATGATCTTGCGGATGCGCCGGAAATGCTCCGGCTCGTTGTCCCGCAGCCACAGGACCTTGGGCGCGGTAAAGCCGGTGATGGCGATATTGCCGGTGTACTCCACCAGCTTCTCCCGACCGGGGTCTGCGTTCAGCGCGTCCGTCTGGGCGACGGTGCGGTTGTCGTTCCACAGCAGGGCCGGACGGATCACGTTGTCTCCTTCGTCCAGCACCACAAGTCCATGCATCTGGCCGCAGAAGCTGACGCCCTCCACCTTCGACAGGTCCCGCCGTTCCCCCAGCGCCCGGAGCACGGCGGTCAGGCCTTCCAGCCAGTCCTCCGGCCGCTGCTCCGACCACCCCTCCCGGGGATAGGAAACGGGATATTCCACGCCCTGATGGTCGAGGATCTTCCCCGTCTCATCCGCCAGGACGGCTTTTACCGAGGATGTGCCCAGGTCGATGCCTAAAAACATGACATTCTCCCCTTTTTAAGAAAACAGGATATTGTTGACGACGCTTTCGAGATATTCCTGACGGCCGCTCTCCACGTCGAAGGACGGCACGGTCAGGGCGTAGTCCGCCAGCTCCTCCAGGGAGGTCTCGCCGGCGACGATCTTCGCGCCGATACCGTCGCGGTAGCTGCGGTAGCGGTTGGCGACAAATTCGTCGATGCGCCCGTCGTCGATCAGCGCCAGCGCCTTGCGCAGGCCCAGGGCAAAGGTATCCATACCGGCGATGTAGGAAAGAAGGATGTCCTCAAAGGTATTGGACATGCGGCGGGCCTTGGCGTCGAAATTCAAGCCGCCCTTGGTGAAGCCGCCGGCCTTGAGGATCTCGTACATGGCCAAGGTGGTGTCGTAGACGTTGGTGGGGAACTGGTCGGTATCCCAGCCCAGGAAGAGGTCGCCCTGGTTGGCGTCGATGGAGCCGAAGGCGCCGTTGACCGCCGCGGTGCGGATCTCATGCTGGAAGGTGTGGCCCGCCAGGGTGGCGTGGTTGGCCTCGATGTTCAGCTTGAACTCCTTCTCCAGACCATAGGTCCGCAGAAAGTTCATGCAGGTGGCGGCGTCAAAGTCATACTGGTGCTTCGTTGGTTCCTTGGGCTTGGGCTCGATATAGAAATCGCCCGTGAAGCCGATCTTCTTTTTGTAGTCCACAGCCATCTGCATAAAGCGGCCCAGGTTGTCCAGCTCCAGACCCATGTCCGTATTGAGCAGCGTTTCGTAGCCCTCGCGGCCGCCCCAGAAGACATACCCTTCCGCATTCAGCTTCAGCGCGGCGTCCAGGCCCGCCTTGACCTTTGCCGCGGCGATGGCAAACACGTCCGCGCTGCAGGAGGTGGCGGCGCCCGCCATAAACTTCTTGTCTCCAAAATTGTTGGCGGTGTTCCACAGCAGCTTTTTGCCGTGCTCCTTTTGCAGCTGCCCCACATAGTCCACCATCTGGCGGAAATAGCCCAGGCTCTCTTCCCACGTCGCGCCCTCCGGGGCGATATCCACGTCGTGGAAACAATAGTAATCAATCTGGAGCTTATCCATAAGTTCAAAGGCGAAGTCTGCCTTGGCCTTGAAGATCTCCATGGGATCGGTCTTGCCCATCTTCTTGTCCATGGTGCCGCCGCCGAACATGTCCACGCCCTCGGCGCAGATGGTATGCCAATAACTCAAAGCAAAGCGCAGATGCTCCCGCATGGGCTTGCCGGCGATCACCTCGTCGGGATCGTAATACTTAAATGCAAAGGGTTCCTTGCTGGTGGAGCCTTCATAGGCCACCTTGGTAATCTCCTGGTAATTTTTCACAGATCAATACCTCCTTAAGTATTTTTCGCTTTGCGGAGCTTCTGGGTGATAATGGGCAGCATCTGCACAGCGATGGCCAGCAGCAGAATCGCGCCCTTGATCGTATCGTTGATCAGCGGGTTCATACCCAGAGCGTTGATGACCTTGTCGATGATGGTAAAGGACATGGAACCGAAGACGATGCCCAGGATACGGCCCTTGCCGCCGGACATGCTGATGCCGCCGATGACGACGCCGGCGATGGCGTACAGCTCATAGCTCTTGCCGCTGGTGGCCGGGTCCACAGAACCGACATTGGCGACATAGAGGAAGGATGCGATACCGATCAGCACGCCGGCAATGACGAACACCATCACCCGCGACAGACTCACGTTGATACCGGACAGCTGGGCCGCCCGCTCGTTGGAGCCGATGGCGTAGACCTTTTTGCCGAACTTCGTGCTGGTGGACAGATAGGTCATCACCGCCACGACGCCGATGAGGATCAGCACCAGGATGGGGACGCGGAGCACGGAGCTGTTGCCGATGACCCACAGGGGCTTCCACTGGGACAGGCTGGCGTCCAGCTGGTAGATGGTCCAGTTGTGGTTGTTCATCACCGTCTGGGCGATGGAACGGAACATCAGCATCGTAGCCAAGGTAACGATAAACGCGGGCATTTTCACAAGGCCCACCAGGATACCGTTGATGAGTCCCAGCACCACGCCCATGAAGATCGCGAACACCAGCGCGGTAAGGATGCTGTTGGTACTGTTGAAAACCATGACCGTCAGGCCGCCCACCAGCGCCAGCTGGGAGCCCACGGACAGGTCGATGTCTCCGGTCAGGATGATCAGGCCCATACCCAGGGCGATGATGCCGATCACCGTGGAGTGGCGCGGGATGTTCATCACGGTGGTCATGGTGGTCGCTCCGCCGTTGATGATCAGAAACACCGCAAAAATTGCCAGAAAAATCAATATGAAATTATACTTGTGCCACACTTCCTTTACGAAGGTGGCTCCCTTGTTTGTCTCTTTCATGGTATGCACCTCTTATCCCTGTTCCGCCTGGACCGCGGCGGCATTGGTCGCCAGCAGCATCACCTTTGCCTCGGTGATCTCTTCGCGTTCCAGGACGTCTTGAATGCTGCCGTGGTAAAATACCACGCAGCGGTCCGCGACCTTCTGGATCTCCGGGATCTCCAGGGTGTTGACAATGATGGTCTTGCCCTGCTTTGCCAGGTCCTGGATCAGCTTGTAGATCTCCGCCTTCGCACCCACGTCGATGCCCTGGGTGGGATTGTCCAGCAGAAGGATCTCCGCCTCCGTATTCAGCCAGCGGCCCAGTATGACTTTTTGCTGGTTGCCGCCGGAAAGGCTGACGATCAGGTCGTTCGGACTTTCCGCTTTGATATTCAGCAGCTGCTTGAGCCGGTCATACTTGCCCAGCTCCTGCTTCTTATGGATATGCTGATGCCTGTTGCTGAGGCAATGCTCGGCAATATATGTATTTTCTATGAGCGTCATCTCTGGAATGACGGAATTTTCTTTCCGATTGGCCGCCAGCATGGCGATCTTGTTTTTCATCGCTTTGTGGATGGTACCGGATACGGCCGGCTTCCCCCACACCTTCAGCGTACCGCCGGAGATAGACGTCACGCCGAAAATCGCCTGCATCAAATCGCTGCTGCCCGCGCCCTTCAGGCCGGTAAAGCCCAGGACCTCGCCCTGGCGCACCGACAGGCTGACATCGTGAAAGCCGGGCCCGGAAAGGTTTTCCATCTCCAAAATCGGCTCGCCCAGGGGACGGCTCTCGTAGACCTCCTGGTTGACGTAGCCCTCGCCCACCATCTGCTTGGTGATCCCCTCGGGCGACGCCTCGGAAATATTGCCCGCAGAAATGAACTTCCCGTTGCGCAGGATCGTATAACGGTCCGCCAGGGCAAAAATCTCCGGCATTTTATGCGAAATGAAAATAAAGGATTTCCCCTCCGCCTTCAAACGGCGCACGATGCCGAACATATGCTCGATCTCCTCGTTGTTCAGCGCCGTAGTCGGCTCGTCTAAAATAAACAGCTTCGCCTCGGCATGCAGGGCTTTTGCGATCTCCAGCAGCTGTTTGCGGCTGGTTTCCAGGTTCCCCACCATCTCATTGGGGTCGATATCGACGCCCAGGCGGGTGAACAATTCCTGCGCCTGGCGGATCATTTCCTTTTTGTTCAAATGGCGGAGCTTTCCCAAAATCTCCTGATTGAGGAACAGATTTTCATAGACCTTCAGATCGTTGATCACATTGAGTTCCTGATGAACGAACGCGATCCCCGCCTCACCGGCGGATTTAACGGAGATATTCTCCATCGCCTTGCCGCAAAATTCCACGCTTCCCCCGTCCCGCTGGTGGACGCCGCCGAGAATGTTCATCAACGTGGACTTTCCCGCGCCGTTTTCGCCCAGCAGGGCGTGCACCTCTCCTTCCTCCACATCAAAGCTGACATGGTCCAGAACGGTAACGCCAAAAAATTGCTTGCTGATGTCGTTCATCTGCAAAATTTTCATGGTCGAACACCTTCTTTACATTGCGATCGCCGGCAAAACCGCACAAGCCGCCGGCGGGAATTACGCCAAAGCGGCCCTGCGGACGGGCAATCCCGCCCGCAGGGCCGCAAGCTATGCCGGGTCGTTCAATTTGCTCAGACTTGCTTAGAAGCCCTGGAACTCATTGACGTTGGTGGCGTCCACGACGCTGACAGGGATGGTATGATCCTTGCTGACGTCGCCGCCGTCCAGATGGGTGACCATATCGCCGATCGCAGTCTGGATCATGGCGGGGTCATAGGTGACGGAGAACAGATCGAAGTTGGCCACGATGTCGGGATATGCCGCGTTGGCATGCTCGCCCTTGAAGACCGTGTAGATCTCGTTCAGGCCGGAGGATGCGCCGATGGCGGTGACAGACTCATAGAACACTGCCTTCTTGGACTCTTCGATCTCGGAGCCGGTCAGAGCCTCGAGGATGCCCATGGCGATCTCGTCGTCGTGGGTGAAGATCCAGTGATACTCCTTCAGCTCATCGTTGGTCTTGCTGTTGATCCAGTCGATGAACATCTGCTTGCCGGTGCTGCGGCTCCAGCCGGTGGCTGCGGAATACTCGATGGCATCCACCTGCTCCTGGGTCCAGCCGTTGGCCAGCAGCTCTTCCTGGAAGCCCTTGTTGCGCATCTCGGGCACGGAGGAGGTATCGCCGATCATGACATAGACCTTCTCGCCGGGCTGCAGGCCGTCGGCGATGAAGCGCTGCGCGGTAGCGGCGCCGATGCCTTCGTTATCGCCCTTGACGTTGGCGGTGACCTTTTCCTGGACCACGGGGTTGTCAATGATACGGTCAAACATCACGAAGGGGATGTCGGTGGCAGCGACGTTGGCCATGGAGGACTCCATGGTGTTGTCGTAGGGCAGGACGACAATGCCTGCGGGAGGCGTTGCGGCGCCAAGCAGGTCGTCGATCTGCTCCTGCTGGTTCTTCGCATCGGTGGCAGCCTGGACAACCACATTGTAATTGCCGTCGGCAGAGGCAGCGTACTCATTGGCATAGTTCAACACAGCGCCGGTCCAGCCGTGGTCTGCGTTGGGCACCAGGACATAGATATCGCCGCCGCCGGCGTTGTTGTCGTCGCCGCTGTTGCTGTTGTTGTCGTTGGTGTTGTTGTTGTTGCCGCAGCCTGCCAGCAGGCCAAGGGTCAACACGGAAGCGGTGAGCAATGCGAATAATCTCTTTTTCATGTTTTTTCCTCCTTAAATTCCTTTCAGATATATACACGGCACTCCTGCCGCAGGGGCACAAACGTTGTTTACAGCTCCACCCATTTGGTACCGGCCTTGGCGCTCTCGATGACGGCGTGTACAAACTTCACGCCGTTGAGGCCGTCGATCACCGTGGGGAAGTCCAGCTCCTCAGCCGTGGGCGTCTGCCCCGCCTTCTTCTTGAGGATAGTGCTGATGATGTTGCGGTAGACATTGGCAAAGGCCACATACAGTCCCTCGGGATGTCCGCTGGGCAGACGGCCGCAGGCACCCGCCGCCTCCTTGATATAGCCGCAGCCGCGGGACAAGGTCTGGGGCGCGCCGTTTCTCGGCGTATAGCGGAGATAATCGGGGAAATGCTGCTCCCACTCCAGGGAACCCTCGGTGCCGTAGATGCAGACCTTCAGGCCGTTCATATGGCCGGCGGCCACCTGGGAGCACCAATAGGCGCCGTTGACGCCATTATCGTACTCGATCAGCATATTGGCGTTCAGATCCAACGCGTTGCCGTAGCTGTTCGTAGTCGCGGCCAGGCGCTTGATCTTCATGCCGGTGAGATAGTGGATCATATTTTCCATATGGGTGCCGATGTCGCCGACGCAGTTGGAGATGCCGGAGAACTCGGGGTCGGTGCGCCAGACAGACAGGTTCTTGTCGCTGCCGGAATGGGCCTCGTCCAGCTCGTCCAGCAGCCAGTCCTGCACATACTCGGCATTGACCGAGACGATCTTGCCGATCTTGCCTGCGGCGATCATTTCCTTGGCGACTTTGGTCATGGTATTGCCGGTATAGGAATACGTCACGCCAAAGACCAGGTCCTTCTCCGCCGCCAGCGCGGCCAGCTCTTCCGCCTCTTCCACTTTGAAACACAGCGGCTTTTCGCACACCACATGGATGCCCGCCATCAAAAACTCCTTGGCAATGGCATAATGCAGGAAGTTCGGCGTAGTGATGCACACAAAGTCGATGCCGTCGGGACGGGCAGCCTCGGCCTTGGCCATTTCCATATAATCCGCGTACACCCGGTCCGTGGCGATATGGTAAGCCTCGCCCGTTTCCACATTCTCGCTTTCAATATTGGAAAAACAACCTGCCACCAGCTCGGCCCGCGGGTCGAAGGCGATGGCTTTGCGGTGCACCTCGCCGATAAACGCATTCAGGCTTCCGCCCACCATGCCGTATCTCAGTCTTTCTGCCATTCTGTTTCTCCCCCTTATTTAGTTGGCGATTGCGTCGTCGAACTTGATGTCAGACTTCTTAAAGTCCACCCGGCGCACAAACGCCGCAGCTTCCGTGGCGCCGTCCACGCGGTCCATGCCGGAGTCTTCCCACTCCACAGACAGAGGCCCGTCGTAGCCATAGGCGTTGAGCACGCGGATGATCTCCTCGAAATCCACCTGGCCATGGCCCAGGGACCGGAAGTTCCAGCCGCGGCGCAGGTCGCCGAAGTCGATATGGGAGCCCAGCAGGCCGGAGCGGCCGTCCAGGGTGACGGCGGCGTCCTTCATGTGCACATGGTACACGCGGCCCATTTCCATAAAGTCCTTCAGGAACAGATGGGGAATGACGCCCTGCCACAGGAGATGGCTGGGGTCGAAGTTCAGGCCGAACTCGGGATAGTCCTCAAACTTCTTCAGCAGGCGCAGCGTGGAATAGTAGTCAAAGGCGATCTCGCCAGGATGGACCTCCAGCGCAAACTTCAGGCCGTACTTGCGGAACTCCTCCATGATGGGCTTCCACAGCTGGAAGACCTCCTCAAAGCCGTTCTCCACCATTTCCTCGGTGGTCTGGGGGAAGGAATAGAGCCACTTCCAGATGGGAGAGCCGGTAAAGCCGGTGATGACCTTCACGCCCAGCTTGTCGGCCACCTTGGCCGCCTTTTTCATGCTCTCGACGCCCCAGGCGCGGATGGCCTCGGGCTGATCCGCCAGGGCCGCGGGCGCGAAGTTATTCAAGCGGGGATCGGGGGCGTCGCCCACGCACTGACCGATGATATGCGTTGCCAGCGCCTTGCACACCAGGCCGTTTTTCGCCAAGGTGTCCTGAATGAACTTGATGTACCCATCATCTTCATAGGCCTTATCCAGATCGAAGCTGTTGCCCCAGGTCGCAATCTCCAATCCGTCATAGCCCATCTGTTTTGCCAGCGCACACAGCTCCTCAAAATCCATGTCCGCCCACTGGCAGGTGCAAAGTGTTACCAGACGATTGCCCATTTCAAACATCCTCCTTCAATTTTTTATGGATATGCCAAAAAATTTGAACACAAAACAAATCGTTTCCGCCGCTCAAATGGAATGACGCAGGCGGACCTGATTTTCCATATAATGATGCACATGCTCCGGGCGCAGGGACAGCACCAGATAGTTGTACAAGATGTTCACCATCGTGGACCCCTGCTTGTACGGCTGCTGGGTCACCAGCGCCAGCATGTCGCCCTGTTCCAGATATTGCCGCGTGACCGGCGAATCATCCACCGCCACGACCTTGATCGCCCTTTCCGCCTCCCGGACGGCCTGCATACCGCCTGCGGTACCGGCAGCGCAAAAGTAAATCAGATCGGGCGCGCACTCCGCGATCATCCGGTGCGTAACCTCATAGGACAGGTCGTTATCGTCGTTATTCTCCCGCACGTCCGTCACCTGGATCAGGGGATTGACCGCCACCGCTTCCCGAAACCCTTCGACACGCTGATTGTGGCCCGACAGATGGAACGAACCGGTCACGACGCCCACCCGGCCGCCTTTGGGCAGAGCCAGCGTCGCGATGTCGCCGCACAGGCGGCCGCTGTTGAGATAATCACAGCCGATAAAGGCAAGTTTGCTGTCCAGCTTATGGATGTCCGTATTCAAGGTGACAATGGGCAGCGGCGCCAGGGCGTTGAGCCGGTCGTACACCGCCGGTGTGTCCACCGGCGTAATCGCCAACGCATCCAGGTCATCCTGCAAAAGCATATCCAGCGCGCCAAGCTGCTCCCCCTCGTCCCATCCCTTGATCTCCCGGATCACCAGCTCGATGCCGTAGGCCCGGCTCTGGGACGCTTCATCCCGCATTCCCAGAAGCACATCGTCGAAAAATTCGTTGCCCACAGAGTTGATGACCACGCCGACGCGGTATTTTTGTTTTCCGCTCACCAGCGCCTTTGCGTAAGGATTGGAACGATAGCCGTGTTCCCTGGCGATCTGGAGCACGCGCTCCTGCATCAGGGGATTGACCTTTCCCCGGTCGTTGAGCACCCGGTCCACCGTGCCGCGGGACGTTCCGGCTAACTGAGCAATTTCTTTGATCGTGATCACCGCAGCACCCCGCCTTCAACCTTTTCATGTGCTCGTACACACTTACAATATACACAATATTTTACCGCTTGTCAATCTGTCGTTTTGTACAAAGTTCTTATTTTGTTTTAGTAATTTCAGCAATTGTCTTCCCTTTATCGTATTGTTTTTTGTCGAAATCGTATAAGATTTATTCTTCCAATCCTTTCCAGTTTTCTTATGTCAATCAATCGCGCCCCTCTTGACAGCAAGACTACATCGTGTTATCTTGTATTTAGACTACACATTGTCGCCAAAGGAGGAAACATTATGCCGGTACCACAGATCTCCGATTCGGAGCTGGAACTGATGAAGATCATTTGGGAAAACGGCGGGACTGCGCTGTATGCCCAGATCATGGACGCACTGAAAGAAAAAGGCCGCACCTGGCAGAAAAATACCGTCATCACCCTGCTGTCCCGTCTGTCGGACAAGGGGCTGCTGAAGACAAGCAAGATCGGCCACCGCAACGAGTACGCCGCGGTCGTATCCGAGGCGGACTACCAGACGTCCCAGACCCAAACGCTGCTCAACAAACTCTACAGCGGAGACGCCAAGGGCCTGGTTCTAACGTTGTTGCAGCGGGAGTTGTTTTCCGAGGAGGACTACGAGGAATTGAAGCGATTCTGGGAAAAGGGGAATGAGACGCCATGAACGAAGTTTTTTGGACGGTCCTCTCCCTGTCCCTCTCCGGCTCTCTGCTGATCCTCGTATTGCTGGCCCTGCGGCCTTTGCTGAAAAACAGGCTCAGCAAGCGCTGGCAATATTATATTTGGCTGGTGGTCCTCGCCCGGCTGCTTTTGCCGGTCACGCCGGAAGCGAGCCTGATGGGAGCGCTGTTTCAGCAAACGGAACAAGGCGTCTTCCAAACGGCGGACGCGCCGGAGAGAAATGTTGCCCCTGCATTGCCGGACACAAGCGCGCCCTTTTCCGAAGACGCCGCGCTGCCGGCGGACGGTTCCGGCACGTCCCTGCCGGAAACGCCGCCCACGCCCGGACCCGCCGCTGCCCTTTCCCATCTTTGGATGGTGTGGCTGGGCGGCGCACTTTTGCTGTTCCTGCGCAAGGCCACCGTTTATCAAAGTTTTACCCGCTATCTGCGCGCCGGATGCACGGAAGTATCCGACCCAGCGCTGCTGGACCTTCTGGCGGAATGGGCGAACCGTTCCGGCATACAGCGCCCGGTGGAGCTGTATACCAATCCCCTGGCCGCGACTCCCATGCTCCTGGGGTTTTTCCGGCCCTGTATCGTCCTGCCCTCCGCCGCTTTGCCGGAGGAGGAATTGATCTATACCCTGCGCCACGAACTGGTCCACTGCCGCCGGCGGGATATCCTGTATAAATGGTTGACTCAGGGAACGATCTGCCTGCACTGGTTCAATCCTCTGGTCTGGCTGATGGGACGGGAGATCGACCGCGCCTGTGAACTGTCCTGCGACGAGGCCGTAATCGCACAGCTGGACGCCCGGGAACGGCGGGCCTACGGGGACACTCTGCTTCACGCCGCCCACACCGGCGGACGCTACCGCAGCCTTCCCGCCTCCCTGACACTCCACGAAAGCGGCGCGCTGCTGAAAGAAAGGTTGGAGAGTATCATGAAGTTCAAAAAACGCACAAAATGGGCCGCCGCGCTGTCCTTTGCCCTGACGGCCGCACTCTTCCTCGGCGCCACCGCCGCCGGGGCCTACGACAGCTCCGGCGGGTCGATCCCGGCATCGTTCAAAGGCGACAGCCCCTTCCAATCCCGCTATACTCTGGAAGGCTACTACGAACCGCCCTACCTTTTTGAATTGGGCTGGAACATGCAGGAAGCAGCGGGCAAATCCTACACAAGCACAAACGTCTCCCTGGCAGACGGCAGTTCCATGACCGTCTATTTCAGCGATGCCTGCCGGGCGCTTCCCAAGGATAAGGACGCCATGCAGTCCCTGGCCGCGCTGCTTTCCCGCCTGCGCACGGAGACCCGGGACACCGCGTTCCCCCTCATGCGGCCGCTGGTCGTCAGCGTCCGGGATACCGGCGATGCTTCCCCTGCCGTATTGGCGGCGCAGTATTACCGGGACGGCAGTCTGCCGCAGTTCGGAGCGGTCTTTGCCCTGGCGGACGAAACGGCCCAGGGCGCACTTCTGGAACAAATCTATGCAGACGAGCAAGTCGCGTTCTTCTCTGTCGCCGTGGAGCAATTCAAACCGGACGCGCCCCTGATCGGACGCTTCGCAGAAAAAGCCTATACCGACGGCAGCACATCCTTTTTCTCCATTCTGACCGGCCGCATGGGCACAGAGACGCTGCAAACCTGGACCGCGCGGGCCGAGGCGGACGGAGAGACCGCCTTCCGCTCGATCCTTTACAGCGCCCGGGATATGGACAAGGAATCCGAGGAAATGAAGGCAGCGCTGGACCGGCAACGTTTGGAGGAGTACCGCGCCCTGGGCATCACCGTGGAGGGTAAAGCGTACTATTATCAAGGCCGGCTTGTCCGCATTCTCCTCGATCAACGGCAAAACAGCTCCTTTCACACCCTTGAAATCAACCCGGAAGGCGCCGTTGATATCCGCGTCACGCGGGACGGCAGCGAAAAAATTACCGGCGTAAGGTACATGACCCAGGCAGAGGCCGACGCCCTTTTGGCAGATTGGGACGAAGAAGAGGCAGACAACGAGGACGAGCCCGTTTTCCCGGACAGCGATATTGACTGGGACGACTGGGCTGATTGGAATGATTGGGACGGTGACTGGAACGACAGCCCCGCCATTTCAGGCTATGGCGCGGTCCACTACAGCGGCAGTACATCCGCCTCCGCAAACGGTTCAAACATCACCACCGTGCCCATGAACCTCCCCGGTGTTGCCAAAGGCGCGTATCTCTGGCTGGGCACCTACGATCTGGCTATAGGGGACTGCATCTATTACGACGTTTCCGCCGGAGGCGGGACCCAGCTTTCCGTCGGTTTCGCGGCGGCGGAAAACGATCCATCCGGTCCCAAATACAACATGGTGTCCACCCAGCGCGAGGACGGAACGCTGCACATCTCCACAGCGTTCTTTTGGAAGGAGCCGCTGAAATCCGGGCGATACAGCCTGTTCGTCCATGCCCCGGACAGCGCGCTGACCGGCGTAAAAGGGCGCGTCACCATCCTGCATTCCGCCATGGATACGCTGGAGTTCAAAGGCACGACCTATTATCTCGTTTTCAACGAAGCGCAGCTGCGCGCCATCGGCACAGGCCCCTATGGTCTGGACAAAAATTATATGCAGCAGGCGGACATCCCCCTTTCCGGTATGGAGTGGACACCCATCGGCACAGAAGACGCTCCCTTTACCGGGACTTACAACGGCAACGGCTTTTCCATCACCGGCCTGACCATGAAGGATCCGAATAGTAAGACCGTCGGTCTGTTTGGCGTGGCGCGGAACGCTCACATTTATAATGTGACCCTTTCGGATTACGAGATCAGCGCCGCCGGGAAAAACGTCCCCGGCAAGTCTGTCGGGCCGGTCCTCGCCCAAGGTCAGGGGTGCCGGGTCTACGACAATTTCCTCTTTCCCCGCCAGACTGCGTAAGCGTACGCAGGACGCCGCCCGCCGCAGCGCGCGCTTTCCTTTTGCAGCGAGGTATGCTACAATAGACGCAGTTTATCGCAAAGGAGCCAAAGCATGGAACTGAGTCAATGTCTGGCAAAGGAGCTGTCCCAGCCCCAGGAATTTGTCGCCGCAGTCATCCGCCTGCTGGACGAGGGAAACACCATTCCCTTCATTGCCCGCTACCGCAAGGAGCTGCACGGCGGGATGGACGACACCACTCTGCGCACGTTGGAGGAACGTCTGCACTATCTGCGGGGTCTGGAAAAGCGCCGCCAGGAGGTCAAAAGCGCCATCGAGGGACAGGGGAAGCTGACGGAAGCACTGAGCGCCGCCATCGACAGCGCCGCCACCCTGGCGGAGGTGGAGGACCTGTACCGCCCCTATAAGCAAAAACGCCGCACCCGTGCGTCCATGGCGAAGGAAAAGGGGTTGGAGTCCCTGGCGTTGACTTTGTTCGCCCAAGGGCGGGACTGCCCCGCGCCGGAGACGGAGGCGCAAAAGTATCTCGACGCGGAAAAAGGCGTCGCCACGGTGGAGGACGCCTTGTCCGGCGCGTCGGATATCATCGCGGAGCTGATCTCCGATGACGCCGCGCTGCGCAAAGAGCTGCGCGCCCTCTACCTGCGCCGGGGAGAGCTGATCTCCGTGTCAAAGGACGCCGAAGCGGAGGACAGCGTCTACCGGCTGTACTACGATTTCCGCGCGCCCCTGTCGAAACTACAGGGCCACCAGGTGCTGGCCATCAACCGGGGAGAACGGGAGGAAGTGCTCAAAGCCTCCGTCGCGCTGGACCGGGATGCAGCCCTGGTGGCGGTACGCCGGGCAGTGCTGAAACCGGGCAGCGCATCCATGGCATTCGTCCGCGCCGCAGCAGACGACGCCTGGGACCGTCTGCTGGAGCCGTCTTTGGAGCGGGAGCTGCGGGCGGCGCTGACGGAGCAGGCAAACGAGGGCGCCATCCGCAACTTTGGTCTGAACCTGCGCCCGCTGCTGCTCCAGCCGCCGGTAAAGGGAGCGGTGACCATGGGCCTCGATCCCGGCTACCGCAACGGCTGCAAGGTGGCTGTTGTGGACGGCACCGGAAAGGTGCTGGACACAACAGTGGTCTATCCCACCTACGGCGCGCGGCAGAAACAGGAGGCCATTGAAAAATTGAGCGCCTTGATCCACAAACACGGCGTGGTCCACCTGGCCATTGGCAACGGTACGGCTTCCCGGGAGACCGAGCAGATGGCGGTGGAGCTGATCCGGGCCGTGGGCGGCGGCGTCAGCTATGCCATCGTCAACGAGGCGGGCGCGTCGGTCTACTCCGCGTCGGCTCTGGCTGCGGAGGAGTTCCCGGCGTTCGACGTCAACCTGCGCTCCGCCGTATCCATTGCCCGGCGGCTCCAGGACCCCCTGGCGGAGCTGGTCAAGATCGACCCGAAGGCCATCGGCGTGGGACAATACCAGCACGATATGCCCCAGGCCCGGCTGAACGAGGCGCTGGAGGGCGTGGTGGAGGACTGCGTGAACGCCGTGGGCGTGGACGTGAATACCGCCAGCGCGCCCCTGCTGCGCCGTGTGGCGGGTCTGAACGCCGCCACGGCAAAAAACATCGTCGCCTACCGGGAGGAGCACGGTCCCTTTACCGGACGGCGTCAGCTCTTGAAGGTCCCGAAGCTGGGAGCAAAGGCATACGAACAGTGCGCGGGCTTCCTGCGCCTGCCCGAGAGTGAAAACGTCCTGGACCGCACCGGCGTCCATCCCGAGTCCTACGTCGCGGCGGAAAAGCTGCTGGCCCTGTGCGGCTTCACCCTGGCGGATGTGGCGGCGGGCCGTCTGACGGACCTTGCGGAAAAGCTCCGCGCCATCGGTACGGCGGAAGCCGCGGAGCAGTGCGGCACGGGCGTGCCCACGCTGCTGGACGTGGCAGCGGAGCTGCAAAAGCCGGGGCGGGACATCCGCGACACCCTGCCGCCGCCCGTTCTCCGCACGGACGTGCTGTCCATTGCCGACCTTAAGCCCGGCATGGAGCTGACCGGTGCCGTGCGCAACGTCATCGACTTCGGCGCATTCGTGGACATCGGCGTCCACCAGGACGGCCTGGTGCACATCTCCCAAATCTGCGACCGGTTCCTCCACCATCCATCGGAACAGGTTTCCGTGGGCGATGTGGTCAAGGTCTGGGTGCTGGAGGTGGACGAGAAAAAGCACCGCATTTCCCTGACGATGAAGCCGCCGCGGTAAAAATGCGGCGGAATCATAAAAGTTTTGAAACAGCGGACACGGCAAGGTTATTGACCTTGCCGTGTCCGCTGTTTGTAATATAGAGTGCTTTTATAACTTTTCGTATTGAAACCGTGTGCCGGTCTGACCGGCACACGGTTTCGTTCTACACAAGGGCCGTCCCGCTGACAGCGCGTTATTGCTATAGATCTTATCTTATCCTATCCTGTTTTCAAATACGCTTCGGGCGGCAGGACTGCCTGCCGCACTTTTATTCCGCGCGGTTCAATATGCCATATCCCGATAGCCGATCTCGCGGACCGTTTCGTTGACACAGCAGACACCGATCCCGTTGCCGTCACAGTCCTCGCCGCCCCAGGTCCTGGAGAACAGCAGATAGACCCGCCGTTCCTTGTCCATCAAATCGTCCCAGTCCACAACGACCGTCTCCAGCGTCACCGCCTGCAAAAGGGCCTCCCGCGTTTTGATCTCCGGCCACCACCTGGCCCGCTCCACCGGATCCTCCGGGCCGTAGCTGAAGCGCGCTTCTTCGTTATAATATTTGAGCAGCGCGTCGAGCAACTCCCCCTGCAATGCTTCCCAGCGCTCCAAAAAACGCCGGAACGCCTCTTCCTGGCGCGGCGTGACCGCGTCCTCCCCGTCACAGTGGATCAGAATGTCCACGGTCTGGGTGCGGCCGCCGAATGCCAACGTCCGGCGGCCCTGCCATCCGTAATCCGCTTCCAGTTCCAGCGGACCGAACAGTTCCTCCATCATGCCGTGTCCCTCCCTCATTTTCTTTCTCTGCGTTTGCTTTCCTTCCTCCTGCCCTACGCCTTACATTCCGCGTTTGACCACCGGAAGCCAAACCTCAAAAGCAGCCTGCTGCAGGTCGGGATTGAGATACACCTCCACGTCCGGGCCGTTGTCATATTCATAGCCGGAGGTGGGCAGCCACTCCGTCACGATGCGCCGCTCCAACGCCTGGATCGCCTGGGGACAGGTGCCCGCGCCGGGAAAGACCGCCCAGGTAAACGCCGGGACGGTATATTCCTCCAGCGGTTTCTCCACAGGCGCGTCAGAGGAAACCGCGATCATGTATTTCCACGCCTCATCATCCCCGCAGGCGCTGACGCCCAGCAGCCCGGCGGGCGCGCCGTTCATCAGCGCGGCCAGACGGGGCACGAGTCCTTCCTCCGCCGCCCGCTGCCAAAGTCCCGGCACCGTTTCAAAGTTTTTCTCCAGCACATGATCCAGCGTTGCGGCAAGGCCCACAACGCGGAAAGCCTCCTTTTTCTCGATACGGTATTCCAACGCCGCGCCGCCCGTGACAGTGATCTGGAACCGCAGTGGCGGAAAGGATTTTATGCCGACGCCCGTCTCCTTTGCAGCAGAGGGCGTCACACCGTGGATCGCCTGAAACGCCCGGTTGAACGCCGTAGGAGACTGGTAGCCGTATTTCAGCGCCACATCCAGCACCTTCGCGCCGGCGCTCAGCTCCGCCGCCGCCAGGGACATCCTGCGCCGGCGGATATACTCCGCCAGCGGCACGCCCGCCATATAGGAGATCATCCGCTGGTAGTGATACACCGAGCAGCATGCCCGCCGGGCCAGCTCCTCATAGGAGATCTCCTCTGTCAAATGCGCCTCGATATAATCCATTGTTTCATTCAGACGGTCGATCCATTCCATCTCTTTACCCTCCTTTTGTCGTATTTCCAGTATAGCGTCCCGCCGGGCCGGTTTCCTCTCTTTTTCTGCACCGATCGGCGAGGAGGCCGGACACCCTCAGTTCATCCCACCGCCGGCGCTGTCGAACATGGCCCGCAGCTTTTCCGCAATGGCGCGGTGCTCCGGCGCAGACAGGTCCTCATCGGACGCCAGCAGCTCCTCCGCAGCCTGACGCGCCAGCTGCATCAGCGCCAGATCACACTGAAGGTCCGCCACCTTGAGCTGGGGCAGGCCATGTTGGCGCTGGCCGAAAAAGTCGCCGGGGCCGCGCAGGTTCAGATCCTCCTGGGCCAGCCGGAAGCCGTCGTTCGTCTCGGTCATGACCTTGAGCCGGGCGCGGGTCTCTTCATTGGACGCGTCGGAAAACAAAATGCAGTAGGACTTGTGCTTCCCCCGCCCCACGCGGCCCCGGAGCTGGTGCAGCTGGGACAGGCCGAAGCGCTCGGCGTTCTCCACCACCATCACCGTGGCGTTGGGCACGTCCACTCCCACCTCGACGACCGTGGTGGACACAAGAATGTCCGTTTCTCCCGCGGCAAAGGACGCCATGACCTTCTCCTTTTCCCCGCTGCGCAGCTTCCCGTGGACGCAAGCCACGCGCAGGTCGGGAAAGACCTCCTTTTGCAGCTTCGCGGCATAATCCGTCGCAGCCTTTTTCTCATTGGGCAGGGTATCCGGTCCGCCCACCATGGGACAGATGATATACGCCTGCCGTCCCGCCGCAACGTGCTTGCGGATAAAACGGAACACCCGGGGATGGTAACTGTCCGGCACAGCAAAGGTATCCACCTGCTGCCGTCCGGGCGGCAGCTCGTCAATCACGGACAGGTCAAGGTCGCCGTAGATCATCAGGGCCAGGGTGCGGGGAATGGGCGTGGCCGACATCACCAGGATATGGGGGTGCTCCCCCGCCTTGGCCGACAGGGCCGCCCGCTGGGCCACGCCAAAGCGGTGCTGCTCATCCGCCACCACAAGACCCAAAGACGCAAAGGCCACGTCCCTGGACAGCAGCGCCTGGGTACCCACCACAAAGTCCGTCTCCCCGGCAGCCAGCCGTCCCTGAACTTCTTTCTTTTCCTTGGCGCTCAGCGATCCGGTCAGCAGCGCGCAGCGGACGCCCTGTTTTTCCAGCAGCGGCGCAAGGGAGCGAAAATGCTGCTGGGCCAGCAGCTCCGTGGGCGCCATCATGGCCGCCTGCAAGCCGTTTTTTACTGCGAAATAGACGCACGCCGCCGCAACCATGGTCTTGCCGGAACCCACGTCGCCCTGGCACAAGCGGTTCATGGGACGGCCCGCGCACATATCGCCCACAGCCTCGTCCACGGCTCGCTTTTGCGCGCCGGTGAGAGAAAAGGGCAGCGCCCGGTAAAACGACTCCAGCTCCACCGGGCGGCAGACCGGTCCCGTCTCCCCCGTGCGCCGGCGGCGCAGCAGCTGAAGCCCGACGCACAGCAAAAACAGCTCCTCAAAGGTCAGCCGCCGCCGGGCCACGCCCAGGGCCTCAAAGGACGTGGGAAAATGGATGTTTTCGTAGGCGAAGTTGATGTGGCACAGCTCGTATTTCATCCGCAGCCGGTCGGGCAGGACCTCGGGCAGCAGCTCCGTGCAGGCGTCCAGCCCCTGGCGGACAGCCTTGTGCATCACACTCTGGGTGAGCCCCGCCGTAAGGGGATAAACGGGCATGATGCGCCCGGTGATCTGCCCCGCCTCCTCGGGCTCAAAGAGCGGATTGACCATCTGCTTGCGCAGCAGCGACCCCTCCGCCTTTCCGTAAAACACATAGCTCCGGCCCACCACCAGGGCGTTCTTCAAATACGACTGGTTAAAAAAGGTGAGGAACAAGGCCGCTGTCCCGTCCACCACCTTCACCTTCAGCAGGTCTAATCCCTGGCGGACATGGGACGCCACGGGCGGCGCGGCCACCATGGCCTTGACGCAGGCAGGCTCCCCGATGGGCAGCGCGTCGATGGTATACAGCTTCGTGCGGTCCTCCCACGCCCGCGGAAAGTAGGCAATCAGACTTTGCAGGTCCGTGATCCCCACCTTGGCCAGGGCCTTTGCCCGCGCCTCGCCGATGCCTTTGACATAGCGCACGTTTGTATGAAGCTCCGTCATCCGTTTGCTCTCCTCTCCGCGGCGGACCGCCGCTGCGTTGTCCCTTCGCTGTGCTGGAGGTCACACGATCAACACCCGGTAGCCCTTCTGTGTCCTGCCCTTCTCGATATGCTCCCGATAGCCCGCAACGTAAAACGGCAGACTGTCCTCCGAGCCGTTTTCCAGATAGCCCTTCACCTTTTCCCAGGCCAGGATGGACACAGAAAAGTCAGGCTCTCCGGCAATCAGGATAGGCTGCTGCCGGTCCTGGAGCCAGTAATAGACGCCGCCGTAGTTTTTTCGGGCCGTCTCAAAGACATAACAGCCTGTCATGGTATAGATGTTGTAGCGCATATCCTCATCTTCCACAAAATCGCGGACTTCCTCCAGCAGCGCGTCCACGGCGCTCAAGCTCTCAATCGAGTAATCAAACTTTCCCTTATCCTGAAAATTCTGTGTAAAGCTCCTCGCCGTATTGACAATATCATCCATCAACTGTCCCATAAGCGACTCCTTTTCTCTTGTTATGGTTTTTCTGACAGAGATATTCTACCATATCCCTTTGCCGAAAACAAGAAAACGGCCGCCGCGCCGGAACGGCGCAGCGGCTGACGGTCCTTTTACACCAGCGGCTCGCTGATAATGGGATCGCCGACGTATTCCACATATTGATAAGACAATCCCTCGTACTCCATAAAATCGGATTCCCTGCGGATCTTCCATTGGGGATGCTCCAAAAGGTCCGGGAAAAACGCATCCGCCTCCGGCGCAGCATCCACCCGGGTGATCAGCGCCCGGCGGCAGTAAGGCAAAAGGGAACGGTAAACCGTTTCGCCGCCGATGACGAAAATATCCTTGGGCGGATAAGCCGAAAGCTCGATCAGCACGTCCTGGATGGAGTTGCAAACCAGCGCCCCTTCTACCTTCAGGTGCGGGTCCCGGGACAGCACGATGTTGGTGCGCTCCGGCAGCGGCTTTCCGCCGGGCAGGGACTTGAGGGTATTGTGTCCCATCACCACCACCTTTCCCAGCGTCAACGCGCGGAACTGCTTGAGATCGTCAGGAATATGGAACAGCAGTTGATTGTCTTTGCCGATGCCCCAGCTGCGGGATACGCATACGATCATGTTCATAAACGGCGCCTCCTGTCAGACGGCGACGGGGATCTTCCCGTCAAATGGATGGGGATCATACCCCGTCAGAGTAAAGCTGTCACGGGTAAACTGATAAAACCCGGTCACCGTTTCATCCATGGAAAACTGCGGAGCGCTCCGCCCCTCGCGCTGTAAAAGCGCCTCCACAATGGGAATGTGCCGGTCGTAAATATGGGCGTCGGCAATGACGTGGACCAGCTCGCCGGCCTCCAGGCCGGACACCCGGGCAAGCATATGAACCAGGACGGCATACTGCACCACGTTCCAGTTGTTGGCCGTGAGCATATCCTGACTGCGCTGGTTGAGGATGGCGTTGAGGGTGTGGCCGCTGACGTTGAACGTCATGGAGTACGCGCAGGGGTACAGGGCCATCTCGTGCAGGTCCTCAAAATTATACAGGTTCGTCATGATCCGCCGGGAGGCGGGGTTGTGGGTCAGATCAAACAGCACCCGGTCCACCTGGTCGAATTCCCCTTCGGGGTACTGGTGCTTCACGCCCAACTGGTAGCCGTAGGCTTTGCCGATGGAACCGGTCTCATCGGCCCACTGGTCCCAGATATGGCTGCCCAGATCGTGGATGTTGTTGGATTTCTTCTGCCAGATCCACAGCAGCTCGTCGACGCAGGTCTTGAAAAACGTGCGCCGCAGCGTCAGGATGGGGAATTCCCGGCGCAGGTCGTACCGGTTGACGACGCCGAATTTTTTCACCGTATGGGCGGGCGCGCCGTCCTCCCAGCGGGGCCGGACCGGCAAGTCCGTATCCCAGACGCCGTTGTCCAAAATATCGCGGCAGTTCTGCCGGAACACCTCATCTGCATAGCTCACGGCTGCGTGTCTCTCCTTTGCCAAACGCCGTGCTATGGCGTTTCCGCTTATATTTTCTTTATTGTATCACAAATCGCGCCGCAATGGAATAAGAACATTTGAAGATTTTGTGAAATCATGAAAAACATTGAAAAAAAGCGTGTATTCCTTGAAATCAATCATGGAGCATGATATGATAAAAGTTATGAATTTTTGCAAAAAGGAAAGGTTTGACAAAAGGATGGAACCATGGACAACCTTTGCCCGGCGGCTGCGGGCCGTAGGCGCATACCGGGAATTTTTACGTTTGCCGCCGGTACAGATGCTTCAGCTCCTGATCGAGGAGTTAGCGTCGGACACACCGGACGGCGACAGATTGATGGACCACTTTGCGGGCGTTTTTTATGAGCTTCAGCGGGCGGGCTGGGACAGCCTGGGCGGCTACCTCTGGGAGCATCTGCGCTATGATGAGACGCCTTACGGCATGGCGGCGGCCAGCGGTACGGCCAATCCCTCTCTGACGGACGCCGCCCGGCAAGACATCGAGACCTTCGCCGCCCTGGCCTCCCTTGACGGCGAAACATGGCGGCAGGCCATCGCCGCCACCGTGGGGGAAAAGACTGCGGCCCTGCTGCCGCTATGGCGCGCCGATGATACGCTGTCCTTCGATGCCCTCAACGACGCCTACCGCCGCGACGGCGCGGGTGCCTTTGCCCGCCACAAGGCCTTTCTCTGGACCGGCCACACGCTGCTGCCGGTGGCGGACCCGGATTTAGAGGAATACGCGCTGATCGGCTATGAGGACGAGCGCCGGGAGGTTTGGGACAACACTCGCGCCCTGCTGTCCGGCTGTTTTGTGAATAATATGCTGCTTTATGGCGCGGCGGGGACGGGAAAGTCCGCCACCGTCAAGAGCCTGCTGCGGGAACCGGATTTCGGCGACCTGCGCATCATCGAACTGGATAAGCAGCAACTGTCGGATATCCCGGCCCTGGTCCGCCGCCTGGCGGGCCTGCGGCAAAAATTCATCCTCTTTATCGACGATCTCAGCTTTGAAACGGCGGATGTGGGTTATTCTGTTTTGAAAACGGTGTTGGAGGGCTCCATTGAAAAGCGGCCCGCCAATGTGGTCATCTACGCCACATCCAACCGCCGCCACCTGATGCGGGAGACCTTCAGCGAACGGGGCGACGACGAGGTCCACCTCCGCGAGTCCATCGCCGAACGCACGGCGCTGTCGGAGCGGTTCGGCATCCGGGTGCTGTTCCGGTCGCTGAACAAGGACCAGTACCTTTCCATGGTACACACCATGGCGGAGCAGGCTGGCCTTGTCATGGAGGAGGCGGCCCTGGAAAAGGCCGCCCTGCAATGGGAGCGGGAGCAAGCCAGCCGCACCCCGCGCAGCGCCCGCCAGCTGGTACAGTATTTGCTGAGTCAGCAAAATACCATGAAACCTTAATACCCAAAAGGAACGGGAGCACGCTGTGCATGCTCCCGTTCCTTTTCTCAGTCAACGCATTATTTTGTACCAAAAATACGATCGCCCGCATCGCCGAGGCCGGGAACGATATAACCGTGCTCATTGAGTTTTTCATCCACGGCGCCGCAGTAAATATCCACATTCGGATGGTTCTTCTGAATCCGGGCAATCCCCTCCGGCGCGGCCAGCAGGACCATGAGTTTGATGTTGGTGCAGCCGTATTCCTTCATAAAGCCAATGGCGGCGTCGGCGCTGCCGCCGGTGGCCAGCATGGGATCGACGATCAGGATGTCCCGCTCGGAAACGTCCTTGGGCATCTTGCAGAAATATTTCACCGGCTCCAGGGTCGTCTCGTCCCGATACAGCCCAATATGGCCCACGCGGGCGCCAGGTACGATACGCAGCACGCCGTCCACCAGGCCGAGCCCCGCCCGGAGAATGGGCACCACGGCAAATTTTTTGCCGTCCAGGGTGGGGACGCACGTTTTGCAGATGGGGGTCTCGATCTCCTTGTCCGTCAGAGGCAGGTCCCGGGTGGCCTCATAGGTCATCAGCATACCGATCTCGGAGACGATCTCCCGGAAGTCCTTGGTGCTGGTGTTTTTGTCCCGCAGAATGCTCAGCTTGTGAGCGACCAGCGGATGCTCCATAACATGCAGATGTTCGTTGTTCATACGGCGCTTCCTTTCTTTCGTTGTATTTTATTTTCTGCCCGTTCTTCCTCTTTTTCCTTTTCCGCCTCCTGCCGCGCAAGCCGTTCCCGCTCTGCCTGGGACAGGCGGAGATACACCGGCTGCAGGCCCGCGGCATCCGTAAGCCGGCCCTCCGCGGCCATTTCTCCGGCACAGACGCACACGCCCACGGCATCCTGCATCCGCAGATGCTCCGGGGCAAGGGCGCAGGGGATGCCCGCATCCGCCAGGTAATCGCGGCACAGCGCCGCGCCGTCGCCTACGACAACCATCGGCCGCGTCTCCTGTTTTAGCGCCTGGGCGACACAGGACAGGGCCACCGCCTGATCCCCGCACAGGCGGCGCAGCGTCCCGCCTCCGGCAAGAAAGCGGGCGTGGTAGATCTGGCTGCGCCGGGCGTCCATGGCGCAAAGGATGACCGTATCCTGCAAATGGGCCAGATTCCAGGCCATCGCCTCCAAGGTCGATACGCCGGCGCAGGGCAGCTGCCGCGCCCAGGCAATGCCTTTGGCCGCGCTGACGCCGATGCGCAGGCCCGTAAAAGAACCGGGTCCGACGGCCACAGCCACGGCGTCGATCGCGTCCAGGGTCAGGCCGCTGTTTTGTATCATAGCGTCCACCATGGGCAGCAGCGTGGCGCTGTGGGTCAGACCCGTATTCTGAAAGGTGCGGGCCAGGAGCCGGCCGTCCTCCATCAGCGCAGCGGAGGCGGATTTTGCGGAGGATTCCAGACCTAACAGCTTCATAACAGCGTCGCTCCTTCTATGGTGATCACGCGGGAGGTATCTGCCTCGCCCCGGCGGAAGCGGACAAACACCGTATCCTCCGGCAGCGCGGCGGTGATCCGCTCGCTCCACTCCACGGCGCAGACGCCGCCCCGGTCGAGGTAATCGTCCCAGCCGATGTCAAACAGGGCGTCCGGTCCCTCCAGGCGGTACACGTCGAAGTGAAACAGCGGTATGGGGGCAAGATACTCGTTGACCAGGGTGAACGTGGGACTCGTCACGCGGCCCGCATAGCCCAATCCCCGGGCCAGGCCGCGGGTAAAGGCGGTCTTGCCCATACCCAGGCCCCCGCAGTAGGCCACGACGGCGCCAGGCGTCAAAACGGCGGCCAGACGGCAGCCCAGCGCCTCCGTTTCCGCCTCGCTCGCAGAAAAATACTCCATCAATGCGCCCCCATCCTTGCTCTTCCGATTTTATCCGGTTCTATTTTAGCATAAAATCCGGCGTCTGTACAGAATTGTTTACTTATTTTGCATTTTGTGGTAAGATAAGCGCTGTACGGAATGATACAGTCCCTTTGGGAGAGGATACACTTATGACAGAACGTTTATCGATCAAATTGAGAAGTTTTTTCCGTCAGGCAGATGTGATGCTGCTTGTTTTGTGTTGTGCTGCCGCCCTGTTCGGCATCCTGCTGATCGCCAGTGCCACCCATTACACCGGCGATCTGCGCTATGTCATCATACAGTCCATCGCCCTTATCCTGGGCATCCTGATGTATATCTTTTTTTCCTTTGTGGAAGTGGAAACCCTTTCCGAAAAGTGGAAATGGATCTTTGCCTTCAATGTTCTATTTATCTGCCTGTTGCTGACGCCCCTGGCGGTGGACCCTACGGCGACAGGCGGCAACCGGGCCTGGCTCCATTTCCCCGGTTTTCCCATGAATATCCAGCCCGGCGAGATCGTAAAGGTGACCTTTATCCTATTGCTGGCAAAGCAACTGGCCTATTACCGGGAGCACGACCTCAGCTCCATCCGCTCCGTCACGTTCTACGGCGGGCACTTCCTGTTCATGGTCGCCCTGCTCTATCTCGTCTCCAAGGACGCGGGCACCTGCCTTGTCTATGTGAGCATCTTCATCTGCATGACCTTTGCCGCCGGCGTCAAGCTGCGCTGGTTTGCCTTGGGCTTTGGCGGCATCGCCGCTATTCTGACGGTATTGTGGGTCAAAGACTGGATTCCCGGGTATATGCGCCGGCGCATCGAGGTCATTTTTGACCACAGTCTCTATCCCCTCGGTGAGGGCTGGCATCAGGACCGCAGCCTCCTTGCCTTCGGCAGCGGCGGCTGGTTCGGCCAGGGCCTGTTCAACGGCACCCAGACCCAACAGATCGGAGGCGTCGGCCTGCCCGCCCGCCATACGGATTTCATCTTCTCCGCCGCGGGCGAGGAGCTGGGCTATGTTGGCTGTGCCGTAATCATCGTCTTGCTGGTCGCCATCGTCCTGCGCTGCCTGGCGGTGGCCCGTCAGGCAAAAACACCCATGGGTTCGATGATCTGCGTGGGTGTGGCGGGGATGCTCGGGTTCCAGATCATCGAAAACATCGGTATGTGCATTTTCGTCCTGCCCGTGATCGGTTTGACGCTGCCCTTTTTCAGCTACGGCGGCTCGTCCCTGCTCACCGTATTTGCCGCCATGGGGATCGTGTCCGGTATCAAGATGCGGTCCCTGCCCGACTGGCTGCGAGACTGACCCGCAAATAGGAAACCCCAATGCGGGGCGAGCAGAATTTTCCAGCGCAAGATTTTTGCTCTTTCCTGTATATCCAGCCTTTGGCGGCAAACAATACTTACCACAAGGCACACAAATTTCAAGTTGTGGGAGGTATTCATGGTGAAACAGGTATTATTGCGGGCACTTTCGCCCCTGACAGCGCTTATGTTGGCCGCGGCCCTGGTCCTGCCGGCGGCAGCCCAAAGCACAGCGGCCGCAGAACAGGCGGCGGGCGCCGTCGCAGAAGGATTTTCCTGTACGACGTATCAGGGCGTATGCGTCCAGGGCCAGCTCCGGGGCGTGAGCACCGGCGGCGGGACGCTGCGCTACGAGATCGTGGAACAGCCCGCCAAGGGCACGGTGACTTTGGAGGAGACCGGCCGCTTTATCTATACGCCCCAGGGCAATAAAACCGGCAAAGACGTCTTTACCTATCTGGTACGGGATGAGGCCGACAATACCTCTGCGCCCGCAGAGGTAAAGATCCAGATTGTCAAGGGCAAAAGCGGCGTCCGCTACGCGGATATGCAGACCAACGGCGCCCATGCCGCAGCGGTACGCATGGCGGAAAGCGGGATCTTCACCGGTCGGCAGGTGGGCGGACAGTACTTCTTTGACCCCGACGCTCCCGTCAGCCGCAGCGAGTTCCTGGCCATGGCCATGGCCGCGGCGGGATTGAACGCGACGGAGGACGTGAGCGTCACCGGCTTCAGCGACGACGCCAGCATCCCGGCCTGGGCAAAGGCCTATGCCTCCGAGGCGCTGAACAAGGGCGTGATCTCCGGGAAGGTGGACAACGACCGCATCGTCTTTTCCGCCGACGAGCCGATCACCTACAGCGAAGCGGCCACGATCCTCAACCGCACCTTAGCCGTGACGGACGTGAATGTGGATACGCTTGCCCAGAATAACGTCCCGGCCTGGGCGGTACAGCCGGTGGCAAATCTTTCCTCGGTGCGCGTTTTGGGCGACGGCGCGGACTGCGGCGCAAAGCTGAACCGCATGGCAGCGGCGGAGCTTCTGTGCGCAGCAATGGACGTTGCCGGAAGCGGACGTGCCAACGGCCCCTTTGCCTGGCTGAAGTAACGGCCAGGCAAAGGCAAACGCGTTCGTTCCCCAGCTTCTTTTCTTATAAAAATCAGAGATAACACTGCCCGCGGCACTTTTTGATGCCGCGGGCAGTGTTATCTCTTTCCCGGCGCTACTCTGCCGGCTGATCCTGAAGGACGTGCCGGCGCTCCCCAACCTCCGCCACCTCCAGCTCGTTGGGCCGGACTGCGCCCAGCTCCAGCAGCACGCTCAGCAGCGCGCTGCGGCTGCACCCGTCGGGCAATGCCGCTTCAATGGCAGGCGACGCCAGGCATGTTACCCGCCGCAGGGCATTCTCATATCCCTCCGCCTTAGTGACCTCCCCAAAGGGCAGCCACAGGCACCCTTCCTTTCCGCAGGGCGACGCCTTACCAAAGGTCAGCACCACGTCCGCCCGGCGCAACTGCTCCTCCCCCGCGTTGCGTAGCACGGACACGCCGTACTCCCGCCGCAAAACGGAGCAGCTTTCCCCGCCTCCGCCCCCGGCGGACAACAGCGTGTAGCGCACCCGCAGGGCCAGCTCCATCAGCGTCCGGCGCAGCGCCGGCGTCATGGCGTCCCCGATCAGGGCAACGCATGTCTCCGTCGGCGCAAACCCCTGGGCATCCATCATCCGCCGGGCGATCTCCGCGGCCATAACCGTGCGCAAATAACCGTCCTGCGCCGCCTGGACGCCGCAGCTTTCAAACAGTCCCGTCTCCGAAAAGCCCTCGGGGAACAGCGCCCGGCGCACCCCCGCCCGCTCCATCAGCCGGGCAGCCCGGCGCAGGCGGCGCTTTTCCACAAAGCGGCTGCGGCTGCGCTGCACATACACCTCATAAAACCGCACGCCGCAAATAGGCTTGACGCCGCAGCGCACCGCCCTGCGCTGTTTCTCCTCCGGGGCGCACAGGGTCAGATAACCATACAAAAAGCATCCCTCCCGCTCTATCCTATGAGCGAAAGGGACGCTTATGTATTGAACTTTACCGCCAATTCTTGATGTAACCCGTGAGATATTGCAGCGGATCCACCCGGACGCCACCCTCGGTGATCTCAAAATGGAGATGGGGGCCGGTGGAATTGCCCGTACTGCCGGTGATCCCCAGCACCTGCCCCTGCTCCACATGCTGTCCCACACTGACCATACGCTTGCTCATATGGGCGTACAGCGTCGTATTGCCGCTGCCGTGGTTGATGACCACATACTCGCCATAAGACTTGCTCCGCTGGGAGACGATGACTGTACCAGCCTTGGACGCCAGCACTTGCGTGGTGAAACCCACGCCGCCGATGTCCACGCCCTTGTGATTTGTGCTGCCGATGCCGCCGGGGGATTTCCGGTTGCCAAAGGGGGAGTTGATTTTTTTGCTGGATTTTTCCGGCCACATATAGCCGCCGGCGCCCATCCAGGAGGTCACGATGCCAGTGTTGGCGTTTCCGGTGCTTGGATTGCCGCTGTTGGCCATTTCCTTGGACTTCTTTACGATCTGGGCCTGGATGTCGTCCTCTTCCTTATCCAGGGCATCCAAGGTGTCCTTATACGTCGCGCTGTCCTCCTGGATCTTCTTCATCAGCGCATCCGCCTCAGCGCGCTGGCTCTCCAACTCCTTCTGGCGCTCCTTCAGCCGCGCCCGCTCCTCTTCCTGCTCGGCTTTCGCTTCCTCTAACTCTGCCTTTTCTCCGTCCAAACGGAGGCGCAGATCTTTCAGATCCTGCATCACCCGCTCGTCGTAATCCATAATCTCGTTGACGAAATCGATGCGGCTGAGCAGATCTGTCAGGCTGGTGGATTTGAAGATGAATTCCCAATAGGACGTGTTTCCGTCCTC
>CANSLL010000004.1 GCA_947647695.1 uncultured Clostridia bacterium
GTTTTATTATATCAACCAGAGGCAGCAGAATAAGATCAGGAAGGAGAGGGAGGCCGAGCGGGAGATCCACAGCAGGCAGCTGGCAGAGGCCTTGCAGGCGGCGCAGATTGCGAGCAATTCCAAGACCATGTTCCTGTCCAATATGTCCCATGATATCCGCACACCCATGAACGCGGTCCTGGGCTTCACCAGCCTTTTGGCCATGGATGCGGACGACCCGGTCAAGGTGCGGGAGTATACGAAGAAAATCACGGCCTCCGGCCAGCATCTGCTCCGGCTCATTAACGACGTCCTGGACGTTTCCAAGATCGAGAGCGGCAAGGTTGTGCTTACGATGGAAGGATTCTCCCTGAACGACGTGGTCGCTTCTGTGAACGCGATCATCCAGCCCATGGCAACGGCGCGCAAGCAGGAGTTCCATGTGGAAGTGACGGGGATCCGGCATGAGTATTTCCTGGGCGATGAGACACGCCTCAATCAGGTCCTGATCAATTTGCTCTCCAACGCGGTAAAGTATACCCAGGAGGGCGGCGATATCTGGTTTCGCATTATTGGCTTGAAGCAGCGCTCTGACCAGTACGAGCATATCCGCATCGAAGTGGAGGACAACGGCTACGGGATGACGCCGGAGTATCTGGAGACGATTTTCGACGCATTTACCCGGGCGGAGAACAGCACAACAAATAAAGTGCAGGGTACGGGACTCGGCATGGCCATCACAAAGAGTATCGTGGAGTTGATGGGCGGAACGATCGGCGTATCGAGCGAGGTGGGCCGGGGCAGTCTGTTTCAGGTGGAGCTGGAACTGCGCCTCCCTGAGGGGAAAACGGACCAGTTCTGGGAGCGTCACGCCATCCGCAGGATTTTGGTGGTGAGCGGGGACTGGGAGACCTGCGAGAGCGTCCAGGTCCTGATGAAGGACACGGGCGTTGCAGTGGACACGGCGTCCGGCGCCGGGGAAGCCGGGGAGCTGCTCCGGCGCGGCGGCGCGGCGGAATGGCAGGCGGTCTTGATCGACTGGAGCATGCTCCCGGACATGGACGGCGCCCAGGCGGTGGAGCAGCTCAGGGCTATTCTGCCGGATCCGGCGCTGATCCTGTGCCTGACGGCATACGATGCAGAGGGGCTGGACAACGCGCTTTGCGTCTGGAATACGGGAATTCTTCCCAAGCCGTTTTTTGTGGCGGCGTTCAAGGAGAAGATTGCAGAGATGCAGTCGGGGAAATGGGAGGAGCAGAGGCCGGAGGCAGAAAAAAACGACGCCCTGACAGGCCTGCATTTCCTGGCCGCAGAGGACAACGAGATCAATGCGGAAATTCTGGAAGAGCTTTTGAAGATCGAAGGCGCCAGCTGTGAGATCGTGGAAAACGGCCGGCTGGCCGTGGAACGTTTCATACACGCCGCTCCGGGCGAATTCGATGCGGTTTTGATGGATGTTCAAATGCCGGTGATGAACGGCTACGATGCGACCAGAGCGATCCGCGCGCTGGAGCGCAGCGACGCAAAAGAGATCCCGATCATAGCGATGACGGCGAACGCCTTTACAGAGGATGAGAAGATGGCGCTGGATGCCGGCATGGACGTTCATGTGGCAAAACCGATCGATGTGGCGCTTCTGAAAAGGGCAGTGAGACAATGCAGAAGGGGAAAGGAGTAAGCCTTATGCGGACCGGAGGAAGAAAACGGATCAGGGGCTTGACGGCAGTTTGTGCGGCGGTTTTTATGGCGGCGCTGCTGGCCTCGTGCGGAGATCAACAGGCGGCGGATCAAAACCTGCTTGAGGAAGAGGGGGACAATGAGCGTGTCGTGGTGATGTTCAGCCCCATGGAAAAGACTGGCCCCAACGCGGAGAACGTGGCCAGGAGCGCATGTGACCTGACAATCATCATGGCGGAGGAAATGCTGGACGTGACCGTGGCGTATGAAACCTACACTGCAGAAAACTACCAGGATAAGACTTATGACGATGTGGCCCTGGAACGGGCGCGCAACGATATGGACGATCTGTATTTGCTCAACCCGGACACTCTCCTGCAATTGGCCGGGGAGGGCAAGCTGATGGACCTGTCGGGCCTTGAGAGCGCGAAAAACCTGCGTCCGATCGTCAGAACTGCCAACACGGTGGACGGGAAGTTAGTGGCTATTCCCCAGGAGGTGGTGGCCTACGGCCTGTTCGTCAATGTGGATTTGTTTAAGCAGTATGGCTTGGCTCTGCCCAATACGCCGGAGGAGTTTTTAGAGTGCTGCCGGGTGTTTCAGGAGAACGGCATCGACACGCCCGTCGGCGCCAACCGCTGGTGGCTGGAGACCTTTGTCTTTGCCCAGGCCTACGCCGACCTGTATAACGGCGGCAACACCGAGGCGGAGATCGCCGCCCTCAACAGCGGCGCGGCCAAGTACAGCGACTATATGCGTCCTGGCTTTGCGTTTCTCCAGACCTTGATCGACCGGGGGTATATCGATGCGGAGAAGGCTCTGGTCAGCGAAGCCATCGAGGCGGAAGGCCCGGATTTCCTGGCGGGGAAAACGCCCATCGTCATGGCCTATTGGGGCGCGGCGAATACAGAGACCGCCTACGGAAAAACAGATTTTGAGATGCAGGTCATCGGCTTCCCCAGCAGCTGGGGGCAGATGCCGGTGATCCCCATGACCGGGTTTGCGGTGGGCGTCAACGCGGAGCACGCAGAGGACGCGATGGCTGTGTTGGACGTGATGATTTCCGACGAGGCCCTCCAGGTCTACTCGGAGACCAACCGGGTCATTTCTCCTTCTGAGAATGTGAAGGTGGAATGTGTGCCCGCGCTGCGGCCGCTGAACGACCGGGTCGAAGAGGGCGTGTATGTGCTGGGCTCCAACGCGGGCATGAAGGTGGAGCAGTGGGGCAGCACCTGCCTGATCGTGCGGATGCTGCTGGGCGGCGCGTCTGTGGACGAGTGCATGGCGGAGTTCGACCGCCTTCAGGAGGAGGCCCTGGCAAAGTAAAACCGGTTTTACCGGTCCATCAAAAGGCTCGGCTGGTTGCTGCCCGCCGAGCCTCTGTTTTTTGCCCAAAGCCTTCCGTGGGAGTCCACGGCAGGCGAAAAGGAGTCTAATTGGTTCCTTTGGCGGTATGTACACCAGAAAAAGCTCGTATGTAAAGGCAAAGCGGAGGAGGGAGCATGCTCCCTCCTCCGCTTTGCTATTGACCGGCAAGGATCCCCCCTGCCGGTCAATAGTCTTGCTCCTGTTTCTTTTTTCGCGGTGCTTTTTTCGGCGGCAGCTCCGCGCAGGTGCGCAGCACCAGCTCTGCCAGCAGATCCCGGTCCTCAAGATCGTCGATCAGCCAATAGGGTTTTCCGCCTTCGCAGGGCGGTGCGGGCTCCGGGCGGACAAGCAGTTCCACATTGGTGGCGGTGGGCTTGATAAAGAGCTGATTGTTGCAGACACAGCCAAAGTAGATGCCGCGGCAGTACAGTCCCCACTCGCCGAACATCTTTTTATAGGTGATCTCTCCCGCGCCGCTGAGTTGGGCGCACACATATTCCAGCATATCCTTGCTTGACGCCATGACGGTTTCCTCCCATCCCTGTATGGATTGATGGTATTGTACACCCGTTTGTCCCGTTTGTCATGTGTTTTTGCCGTTTTGTGTGGTTGAGAATGGATCAAGGATAAGGACCGGCCGTTCCAGCCTGCGGGCGTACCGGACCGCTGTGCCTGTGCCGCTTTGCGGCGTACCGTCCCATACGGCCAGGAGCATCCCGGCGTGCTCTACCATGCGGCGGCTGCGATCTGTCATACAGTGCTTGTGATAAGTTTCGCTTACATATTCTATGGAGTCCGACCGGCGCAGGATTTCCCGGTAGCGTGTCCGCGCATGGTCCGGCCATTTGTCCGCCTGATTCATACAGGGCAGGACACAATGGAGGAACAGCGCGGGATTTTTCCTGCGCAGATTCAAAATGATTTCTGCGGCCCAGGTGTCTGCGCCCTGGGCCATACCGGAAAACCAGTGGCGCACACCGCGCCGGGTCAGCGCTGTAATTTGTATACGCATCGCCTCTTTCAATACGATGCAGTTGGCGTCTGTTTCGTCGTATCCCCATGGAAATCGCCGGGGACGGTGCCCGGTAATGGCGCAGGAAGTTTGCTTCATTTGATACAGCTCCTTGATATAGTGATATATCACTATATCATTATTTTTTATGTTAGTGAAATATCACTAATGAGAAAAAGACAAATAATTTATCATAATGGTAAATTGCATCGGAGGATTTATCATTATGGGGACACGCGAAACTGTGGCGGCGCGTATTTTGGAATTGTGCAGGGAGCGGGGGATCACGCCGAATGGCTTGAGCAACCTTGCGGCGGTGCCGCAGGCAACGATTAAAAGTATTCTCAATGGAGAAAGCCAAAATCCGGGGATCGTTACCATCAAAAAACTGTGCGACGGGTTGGAAATCACCCTCGGCGAGTTTTTCTCCACACAGGAGTTTGACGGATTGGAACAGGAAATCAAATAAAAGCCGTACCATGGATGGGTCCCACGGTACGGCTTTTATTTTTTACTGCGCCGGAAAGCGCGTGCTCATTCGATGCCGAAAAAGGCGTAGACTGGCAGCAAAAACGCTCCCAGCAGCCAGCAGATGCCGATAAAGTACAGGGCGAAGAGACCGGCCCAGCGCTGGGCTTCCGGGATGTAGATCACCTCCGGTTCCTCCGGGTCGTAATAGATGGTCACGGTGTCGCCCAGGTACTGATGGTGTTTTCCGGCGAACTGCGCTCGTCGGAGGGTACCGTCAACAGAAAACTCATAGATATAATAGGGTGTGTTCCGTTCGCCGATGTGCCGGTCTCTGACCAGCTTTTCCACAATGACGGCGTCGGTGCGGACGGTGGCACGTTTGCGCCGTTTCCTGATGGAGCGGTGGATGGCGGCGGCAATACCGGTCAGGATCACGCCGCCGATGCCGAAGGGAATCGCCATCAGATAATAAAGGTGCATGGAAACGCTCCTTTCTATGTCGAGTCTATGCCATAAACGGTTCGTTTTTACTGATAAAAAACAGGCGGTGTATGCACACCGCCTGTTTTGACCATATTTTGAGACGGTGCAGCAGATGCGGAAAAAATTACTTCAGCGCTTCTGCCACTGCAACCGCCACAGCGACCGTAGCGCCGACCATGGGGTTGTTGCCCATACCCAGGAAGCCCATCATCTCCACATGGGCGGGCACGGAGCTGGAACCGGCAAACTGGGCGTCGGAGTGCATCCGGCCCATGGTGTCGGTCATGCCGTAGCTGGCAGGACCGGCGGCCATGTTGTCCGGGTGGAGGGTACGGCCCGTGCCGCCGCCGGAGGCGACGGAGAAATACTTCTTGCCCTGCTCGACGCACTCCTTTTTATAGGTGCCCGCCACGGGATGCTGGAAGCGGGTGGGGTTGGTGGAGTTGCCGGTGATGGACACGTCCACGCCCTCCAGGTGCATGATGGCCACGCCCTCCCGGACGTCGTCCGCGCCGTAGCAGCGGACATTGGCCCGCTCGCCCTCGGAATAGCGGGTCTCCTTGACCACCTTCACCTCGCCGGTGCCGTAGTCAAACTGGGTCTGGACATAGGTGAAGCCGTTGATCCGGCTGATGATCTGGGCGGCGTCCTTGCCCAGGCCGTTGAGGATGACCCGGAGGGGCTCCTTGCGGGCCTTGTTGGCGTTGCGGACGATGCCGATGGCGCCCTCGGCGGCGGCGAAGGACTCGTGACCGGCCAGGAAGGCGAAGCACTTGGTGTCGTCCCGCAGCAGCATGGCGCCCAGGTTGCCGTGGCCCAGGCCGACCTTGCGGTCGTCCGCCACGGAGCCGGGGATGCAGAAGGACTGCAAACCGATGCCGATGGCCTCGGCGGCCTCGGCGGCGGTCTTGACGCCCTTCTTAATGGCGATGGCCGCGCCCACGGTGTACGCCCAACCGGCGTTTTCAAAGCAGATGGGCTGGATGCCCTTGACGATGTCGTAGGGGTTGATGCCCTTGGCGGCGCAGATGTCCCTGCACTCCTCCACACTGCCGATCCCGTACTCGTTCAGGACGGAGTTGATCTTGTCGATTCTTCTTTCGTAACTTTCAAACAAAGCCATGATATTTCTTCCTCCTCCTTACTTATTCCTGCCGGGGATCGACGTACTTAGCGGCGTTGTCGAACTGGCCGTACTGGCCCTTGGCCTTTTCCAGGGCTGCGGCGGGCTCGTCGCCCTTCTTGATGAAGTCCATCATCTTGCCCAGGTTGATGAATTCATAACCGATGATCTCGTTTTCCGCGTTCAGCGCTACGCGGGTGCAGTAGCCTTCGGCCATCTCAAGATACCGCGGCCCCTTTTCCTTGGTGGCAAACATGGTGCCGATCTGGCTGCGCAGGCCCTTGCCCAGGTCCTCCAGGGACGCGCCGATGGGCAGGCCGCCCTCGGAAAACGCCGTCTGGGTGCGGCCGTAGACGATCTGCAAAAACAGCTCGCGCATGGCGGTGTTGATGGCGTCGCACACCAGGTCGGTGTTCAGCGCCTCCAACAGCGTCTTGCCGATGAGGATCTCGCTGGCCATGGCGGCGGAATGGGTCATGCCGGAGCAGCCGATGGTCTCCACCAGCGCTTCCTCGATCACGCCCTCCTTGACGTTCAGCGTCAGCTTGCAGGCGCCCTGCTGGGGCGCGCACCAGCCGATGCCGTGGGTCAAACCGCTGATATCGCTGATCTGCTTGGCCTGGACCCATTTGCCCTCTTCGGGGATGGGCGCCGGACCGTGATATGCGCCCTTGGCGATGGGGCACATATGCTGTACTTCCGTGGAATAAATCATCTTTTACAACATCCTTTCTTCTATGTCTGCGGCAGCCGCGTTTCCGCGCGCCGGACCAGTCGAATCCTGCAATCAAAGGGTATTTTACGCCGAACAAAATCGGTTGTCAAATTTTTAACAATATATTTTGCTGCTTCTTGCAGTTTTGTGGGAAGAAGGGGCCTTTTTCCAGGGGAAAACGGGTCATGGGCCCCATGGACGCCATCCGGCGGCGAACGCGGCGGCCAACGCCAGGGCGGTCAGCTGTAAGGCCAGAATGGCGGGAACGCCCCAGCGAAAATACCATTTGCGGGTTTTGTGGCGGAACAGGCGCATCCCAGCAAGGGCGCCCACGCTTCCGCCCAGGAGCGCCGTCAGGAGGAGCGTTTTTTCCGAAATGCGCCAGGCGTCCTTTCGGGCGCGGCGCTTGTCCAGGCCGTAAAGGAAAAGGGCGGCAAGATTGACGGCCAGGAAATAGAGCAGGACCAGCAGCCAAAACAGCTGTACCGGGGTCAGTTCCACGGCGGCGCGCCCCCTTTGCGTACAGATTTCTTGCTCCTTATCATATGGGAAGCCGGGCGGAAAATCAAGAGCAATACCGCACAAGGATTTTTCAAAATGGACAGAGAAAATTTTTTCGTCAGATTTCATAGAATCTGTCTGATTTTTCAAGGAAAACTGGAAGATTTTTCCGCAAAAATCAAAAGAATCGAGCTGTCGGACGGGCCGGAGCGCCTGAAAATATCCCCCGGAAGGAAGCAACGGGAGTTTTTTCCGCCGGTGTCTTGTCAAACGGGGGGAAACTGGCTATAATGTCTGTATGTTTTGACGAATATCTACTTACCTGAAGGAAGGGAATCAATCAGATGAAAAGAACGGAAATCGCCGCGGTCTACGCGGACAGCGAGACCCTGGGCGGGCAGGAGGTCACAGTCTGCGGCTGGGTGCGCACCCTGCGGGATATGAAGACCTTTGGTTTTATCGAACTCAACGACGGCAGCTGCTTTAAGAATTTGCAGGTCGTGTTTGAAGACGGCGTTGTGGACAATTACAAGGAGATCGCCAAGCTGAACGTGGGCACGTCCCTGATCGTCCACGGCGTGGTCAAGCTGACGCCGGAGGCCAAGCAGCCCTTGGAGCTGACGGCCCGGTCCATCGAGGTGGAGGGCGCGTCCACGCCGGAGTATCCCTTACAGAAAAAGCGCCACACGGTGGAGTATCTGCGCACCATCGCCCATCTGCGGCCCCGGACGAACCTGTTTTCCGCGGTGTTCCGCGTGCGCAGCGTGGCGGCCATGGCGGTGCATGAATTTTTCCAGGAGCGGGGCTTTGTCTACGTCCATACGCCCCTGATCACGGCGTCGGACTGCGAGGGCGCGGGGGAGATGTTCCGCGTGACGACGCTGGACGCCAAGGAGCCGCCGCTGACGGAAGCGGGTGAGGTGGACTTCAGCAAGGACTTTTTCGGCAAGGCGGCCAGCCTGACCGTGTCCGGCCAGCTGAACGCGGAGTCCTTTGCCATGGCTTTTGGTAAAGTGTACACCTTTGGCCCCACGTTCCGGGCGGAGAATTCCAACACCCAGCGTCATGTGGCGGAGTTTTGGATGATCGAGCCGGAGATGGCTTTTGCAGACCTGAACGACTATATGGATACCGCCGAGGCGATGATCAAATACATCATCCGCCGCACCATGGAGCGCTGCCCGGACGAGTTGGAGTTTTTCAACAGATTTGTGGATAAGGATCTGCTGGAGCGTCTGGAGCATGTGATGAACTCCGAGTTTGCCCGCGTGAGCTATACCGAGGCGGTAAAGCTGCTGAGTGAGAGCGGCCAGGAGTTCAAGTTCCCGGTCTACTGGGGCTGCGACCTGGCGACGGAGCACGAGCGGTACCTGACGGAGAAGCTTTTCAAGAAGCCGGTGTTTGTGACGGACTATCCCAAGGAGATCAAGGCGTTTTATATGCGTCTGAACGACGACGGCAAGACCGTCGCGGCGGCGGACTGCCTGGTGCCGGGCATCGGCGAGATCATCGGCGGCAGTCAGCGCGAGGAGCGTCTGGAGCTGCTGGAGCAGCGCATGGACGAGCTGGGCATGAACAAGGACGACTACTGGTGGTATCTTGATCTGCGCCGTTACGGCGGCACGAAGCACGCGGGCTACGGTCTGGGCTTTGAGCGGATGATCATGTATCTCACCGGCGTAAGCAACATCCGGGATGTATTGCCCCATCCGCGGACGGTAGGGAACGCGGAGTTTTAAGGTAAAGGGGGGACTTTGTCCCCCCTTTAGATTCCCCCTCTCCAGTGACATCGGTCACTGGAGACGCCGCCCCGTTCGGGCGGCTGGGTCAGGGTATTTTTGTCAGGCACATGTCCTGACAAAAATGATTTCACTTTGTTTTTTGCGCAAAGCGCAAAAAATTCGGGGGGACTCCGTCCCCCCTGAAAGTCCCCCTGTTTCGCGCAAAGCGCGAAACTTTTGGAGGTATGCGCAACGTTTCCGCAAAGAACATTCAGCGCACCACCAAAAGGTCCGCGCCGCTTAGCGGCCAGCGAAGCGGGGAGCGGCGCAAAAGGGAGCACGCGTCGGTGTAGTGCCCTTCCCTGGTTAGTGATTAGATACTGTAAAGCTATCACTAACCGTCGCAAAGCATCTCGGAGGGACCGGCAGCAGTAACCGGATTGAGTACAGAAACGACGCTCTAACGAAACGTAAAGCATAGACACCTAAAAAGAGAAAAGGGATTCTTAAGGGGCGGCGACTGGCGATGTCGCGCCGAAGGCGCAGCATCGCGGTTGCGCCGCTCCTTAAGCGGGTCTTTGGGTACTTTCTGTCCGCACAGAAAGTACCCGCAGGTCCAGGGGCGCGCAGCCCCTGGGGTGTTAGGACATAGATACTAATAGTATAAAAATACAAAAGCCCCCAACGAAAAAAAGAAGGAGGTTTTGCACCCGTGAAAGAGAAAAAACCAAGTATCAGCCAAATCTTGAAGCGCCGTCTGATCGCCGCGGCGATCCTCGCCGCAGTGATCCTGACAGCATTCCTGGCGGGTTTGCTTCAGGGCGGAAAAGAACACCCGCCGGAGATCACCGCCGACCTGCTGGGCCAGCAGCTGCGCCAGGCCAGCGACCTGGTCACCGTAGAATACCACTATACCAACATGGGCAAATTTGAAAACACCCTGGATTTCTACGGCTGGGAAGTCCCGTTCACAACGAAAAGTTTTATCGTCTCCTACGACGGTATCATCCGCGCCGGGGTGGACCTGTCCGAAACAAAGGTGACGGTAACGGATGGGACGGTCACCGTGGTGCTGCCCAAGGCGAAAATCATCTCCAACGAGACGCTGGAGGGCAGCCTGGAGGTCTACGACGAGACCCACAACATCTTCAACCCCATCACCATCCGGGATTACAACGGCTTTACCCTGGACCAGAAGCAGGTCATCGAGAGCAAAGCCATGGACAACGGCCTGCTCACCGCGGCCCAGGAACGGGCGGAGGAACTGGTGCGCAGCCTGCTGGCTCTGCTGCCGGGGATGGAGGAATACGAGATCGAAATCAAAACCGGCGCGTAAAAGTTACATAGCACGAACACAAAAGGCACTGTGCAAAGATGCACAGCGCCTTTTGTTATGGCCGCTTATTCCGCTTCAATGGGGAAAGTTTCGCCGCAGATGGTGATGCTTTCCATGTCCTCAAAAGGAATGATCTGATCCAACAGGGCGCTCTTGGTGCAAAGGGTCTCGTCCTTGGTCACGTTGCTGCTGGCGCTCATGCTGTCGCCGAAATCCATGCTGGTGCCGTCTTTCAGGTTCAGCGTGACCGTGGCGCTGCCAAAGACCAGGTCATGCCACTGCTCCTGCTCCGCCGTTTCCCGGCCGTTTCCTGCTGCGGGAGAGGGCAGGGCGTCGTGGATGGTGTAGGCAAGACGCACACCGATGGGAGAGACGGTGCAGGACTCCAACGTGACGCTGTGTCCGTCAAAATCAGTGCCGGTGTCCAGGGGGAGGGTGACGGACATGTCCTCATAGTCCAGCTTGAAATGCAGCGTCCATCCGCCTTTGGCGACGAGCTCGTCATAGCGCCCGTCCGTGCCGGCGGCGTACAGATCGCCGAACCGGGCGGTGACGCGTTTGCCTGTGGCAATCGGCTGGAGGGACGAGAACTGCTGGACATATTGGATGCAGTTGTCGCCGGGCTCACTGTCGAAGAACCAGGAGGAACCGCCACCCTCGCCGGGCAGATCGTTGTCCGTGAATACCAGGGGCAGGGTGCCGCCCTCCAAGGCGTCAAAGGCCAGGGCTTCACCGTCGTCCCGGGAGATGGTGTAGATGATGCAGGTGTGATAGGCGTCGCCCAGAACGGCGTCGGCGGTGATGGTGTAGCCGCTGCGGCTGTCCGACGCGCCGATGGGATAACCGATGCGGTCGATGATCTCGGATTCCGCCGTACCATACAGCGGGGCAAACAGGTCGCTGGCGAGACCCGAGACGGTGGCGGCCCCGGCGGCGACGGTCAGGCAGGCGGCCACGGCGATGGCGGCGATGGCGCCCCGTCCCATATGGCGGCGCTTGGGCTGGGCCGCTTCGGCGGCGTTCAGTAAACGTTTCTTCATGTGATCTTTTTCCTCCTTTGAAAAGGTCAGGCTGTTCAATTCTGTTTTATAATCAAACACAGTCTTCATAAGGCGCTCCTTCCAGTATTGCTTTCAGCTTCTCCCGTCCGCGCTTGAGCCGTGTCCCGGCGGTGGCAGGGGGGATGTCCAGCAGCTTTCCGATGGCTTTGAGGTCGTACCCTTCGTAGTAGTAAAGGTAGATCGTCTCGCGGTAGTGCTCCGGCAGGGACTGCACGGCGTCCAGTACGCTGCCGTCCTGTTCCGGCGGCGCGCTTTGTTCGGCGCAGCTTTCCAGGGGACAGGTGCGGTTCCGCGCGGCGCTTTTGAGCAGGTCCTTGCAGGCGTTGGACGCCGTGCGGATGATCCAGGCCTTTTCGTGCTCCGCTGAGGCGAAGGTCCGGCTGCCGGTGAGGCATTTGAGGAACACATCCTGACAGATATCCTCTGCGTCCTGGGTATTTTTCAGATAGGTATAACACAGGCGGAGGATCAGATCGGAATAGGTATCCACCAGCCGTTCGGCCTCTGCCGGAAGGGATTGGGCTGACATAAAACATATCATCTCCTTTGTTGGCGCAGCCGGCTGTTTTGCGCTTTCACCAGGAATACGATTGAACGAGGCAATATTTTTCAGGAGGAGAAAAAATCTTGAAAAAAAAACAAGGAGTACCGCGCTGCGATACTCCTTGTTGCATCAGTTGTGGGGGAAAAGCCCGCCGGGCTCAGGCCTGCATCTGCATACGGACGCGGGCGATAAAGGCCTGGGAACGGGGGGAATCGGCCTGCTGGCTGAACGCGGCGAATAAGATCTGGGCGACGGCCTCCGCGGTGGAGACGATGTATTGCACGTCGTTGTCCAGAGACGGCTGCTTGTTCATATATTCCGCGTGGCGCGCCTCGAGCACGCCGCGGATCGATTCGCCGGGCGCGGGCAGGGCCGCTGCCGCGGCGCTGTTGCGGCGGAGATAATTGCCCAGGGCTTTGGAAAGCCGGTGCTCATACAGGCAGTGCGCCACAAAGCCGCCTTCAAAATTGCTGTTGTGGGGATATGTAAAATAGTCCTCTAAGAAATGAAGATTATACCCCAGGCGGAAGCAGTCCAGCAGACGCCAGCGCCCGGTGGCCTGGAGGCGGGTCAGTTTTTGCTCCACGCGGTCGGCGGTGGTGTCAAATTTATGACCGGTCCAATAAGTATAAAGCAGAACGTCCGGCATGATGCTGCCGAGCTTCAGGGCGAAGCCACGGAGCCGCCAGGGGCCGTCGTTCATCAGGTGATTGGCCACAGACCAGTGGCATTTCTTGTTCATGGGAACCATCTCCTTTGCAGGATATGTATTCGCACAACCCGCTCCAGATGCAGAAATTACCATGACATCGTGTGAGAGTTTGTACAGACTACTTGATAAGAATACCGCGAAAAAAAGAGATGTGCAATATTTTTTTGCAAAAAAACAGAAATTTTCATTTTTCTTAAAAAATGGAGGGGACAGGGACGCCGGATTGCGGGAGATTGCACAATCGCCGCCCCAGGGCGGCGTCACGCAAACCGCGTCAGGATATCCGCGAAGTTTTCTTCAAACTGGCCCGCGGCGAAGAGCTTGGACGTGGCCATATAAAAGCCGCGCATACTGTAGGCGATGAGCATGATGCTTTTGTCCAGATTGTATTCGTCCTGATATTCGATGCGGATGAACCAGCGGGCGCGGTAGGTCGCGTTTTTGTCCATGGGACCCACAAACTGGCCGGCGTCGCCGTCCAGCAGGTCCTGCATCTCCTGGGCGGTGATGGCGCTTTCGCCCTTGGCGATCTCCGCCTCGCTGGAGACCGTCATGCGCCGCAGCGCCCCATAGGGGATGGCAAACTGGCGCTTTTGGCAGTTGACCGTCAGAAGCTGCTGCTCCGGGTCGAGGCGCACAATGACGATGTCCGCCAGGGCAAGGTCGCCCACGGGCGTCATCAGCGCGCCGCCGAAACCGCGTTCTCCCTCTGTGCGCCGCATTTTTTCGATGCGGGCCGCTTCCTTTTCCTCCGGGGATTTTCTTTTGAACAGGGACATGGCGTTTTCTCCTTTTGTTAGATTTGGTCAATAACCGGCGCTGCGCTCCACCACATGGCGCATGGGCTGCTGGCGGCAGTATCGGACCAGGTTGTCGCAAAACATATTCACGTCCAGGTCGCAGGTGATATCCAAGGTCATGTTGCCGGAAACGTGGGGGGTGAGGATCAGGTTTCGTGTGTCCCAGAGGGGGTGGTCTGTGGGCAGCGGCTCCGGGGTGGTGACGTCCAGGGCGGCGCCGGCGAGACGGCCCGCGTTCAGCGCGTCCATCAGGGCGGCCTGGTCCAGGACGCTGCCCCGGCCCACATTGATCAGAATCGAGGATTTTTTCAGCAGGCCCAGACGCTCCGCCGTGATGAGGTTTTCCGTCTCCTTTGTGCCGGGGACGCACAGCACCAGGATATCCGAACCGGCCAGGGCAAAATCCAGGTCCTCCACGGCGTAGCTTTCGTCGTAGCACCGGGGCAGGACGCGGTTGGTGCGGTGCACGCCGCGGATGTGGGCCGCGCCCAGGGCCTTGGCCCGCTGGGCAAAGGCGGTGCCGATGTCGCCGGTGCCTACGACGGTGATGACGCTGCCGTAGATTGAGCGGATGCGGCCCAGGTCCGCCCAGCGGCGCTGGGCGCTGGCGGCCATATATTCCGGCATCCGGCGCTGGAGCATCAGCGCGGTCATCAGGATGTGTTCGCTGATGGTGATGCCGTAGGCTCCGGCGGAGTTGGTGAGGATCACGCCGGGGACGGCGTAGAGATATTCCGCCAGGTACTGTTCCACGCCGGAGGAGGCGCAGGCCAGCCAGCGCAGCGATACGGCGGCGCGCAGCTTGTCCGGCGGGATATAGCCGTAGAGGATCTCGCACTGACCGATCACGGCGTCCATGTCCGCCTCGTCGGTAAAGTAATGGATGCGCAGCTGGTTGGCCGCGGCGGTCTGTTCGATTTCCCGTTTGTGTTTGCTGGTCAGGAAATCCGCTTTGATTCCTAAGGTACCGGTCATGGTGCTTGAACCTCCAATATTTTTTCGGCGCAGCGCAGGCCGTCGGCTGCGGCGGACAGGATGCCGCCGGCCCAGCCGGCGCCTTCGCCGCAGGGGTAAAGCCCCCGGACAGGGGACTGACAGGTTTCTGGACTGCGCAGTATACGCACAGGGGACGAGGAGCGGCTTTCCACCGCCGTCAGCACGGCGTCGGGGCTGTCGTACCCCGGCACGCTGCGGCCGAGGATGGGAAGGGCTTCCTCCAGCGCTTCGGTGAGAAAGGACGGCAGGCATGTGTGCAGGTCCGTCCAGCGGACGCCGGGACGGTAGCTGGGCAGGACCCTGCCGGGCCCTGTGGAGGGCCGGTGGGCGAGGAAATCCGCAACGCGCTGGGCCGGGGCTGTGAAATTGCCGCCGCCGGCGCGGTAGGCGGCTTCCTCCAGCGTCCGCTGAAAGGCGACCCCCGCCAGGGGATGGGCGTCCGGGAAATCCTCCGGGCCGACGCCCACCAGAAAACCGCCGTTGATGTTTTCCCCGTCGCGGGCCCAGGGACTCATGCCGTTGGTCACGAGCCGTCCCTGTTCCGACGCCGCGGCGACCACCTGGCCGCCGGGACAGACGCAGAAGGAAAACACGCCCCGCCCGCCCTTTGTGTGGCAGGAGAGCTTGTAGGAGGTGGGCGGCAGGGCGGGATGGCCGGCGTACTGCTTGTATTGGGCCAGGTCGATGTCTGCCTGGCGGTGCTCGATGCGCACGCCCACGGCAAAGGGCTTGGGTTCCATGGGAACGCCCCGGCGGTACAGCATTTCAAAGGTGTCCCGCGCGCTGTGGCCGATGGCCAGCACGATCGTGTCCGTTTCGATCGTCTCGTCGTGGCAGGAGAGGACCTGAGCGCCGGCGATGCGTCCGTTTTCGATGTGCAGGTCCTGGAGGCGCTGGCCGTAACGGATGTCGCACCCCAGGGACAGCAGCTCCGCCCGCAGGCTTTGCAGGACGAAAAAGAGCTTGTCCGTCCCCACATGGGGTTTGGCGTCGATCAGGATCTCCGGCGGCGCGCCGTGTTGGACGAGCTGCTCCAAAAGCCAGCGGTGCCTGGGGTCGTGGGTCCCGGTGGAGAGCTTGCCGTCGGAGAAGGTACCGGCCCCGCCCTCGCCGAACTGGACGTTGGAGGCGGGGGAGAGCAGCCCGGTCTTCCAGAAAAAGGCCACGTCCTCCCGGCGCTGCTCCACAGGCGCGCCCCGCTCCAGCAAAACAGGCCGCGCTCCGGCGCGGCTCAATGCCAGGGCACAGAATAAACCCGCCGGTCCCGCGCCCACGATCACCGGGCGGCATACGCCGCGGTATGGTCCGCCGGGGGGCGCATAGGACGGGCGCACCGCTTTGGAAACGTGCCGGTTGCGGCATTGCTTCAGGACCTTGTCCTCGCTGCGGACTTTGACCTGAACGGAATAGACAAGAAAAACGCCCTTGCGGGCGTCCACCGACCGGCGGACGACGCGCAGCTGCCCGAGGGCGGATACGGGAAGGCGCAGCGCTGCGGCTGCGCGCCGGGCGAGCAGGGCCTCGTCCTCGCCGGGCGCGAGGCGGATATCGTCGATACGCAGCATGGGGAATCCCTCCTTAGGAAGCGGCGGCGTCTGGGCGGAGCGAAAAGTGGATCCGGCGCGGGCTGCTTTTTGCGTGTTGGTGGTTGTGTTTTTTGGGAACGGGACGCCTGGAGAAAAGGCTGTTACGCCTCCGTCAGTTCTTCGTCGTTGACTGCGATGATTTGACCGGCGCTGCATGCGTCCAGACAGAGGCTTCTGATGGCAAGAGCCGTGGCAATGGAGACTTTGCCCCCTTCGGTCTCTTCCGCAGACAGGGGCTCCGGGCTGATCGCGTAGATTTCCTCGCCCATGGCGACGAGCCCGTATGCGTCGTCCATCACATAGGTGCTGAAATCCGGCGGAGCGTCCAGCAGACGGGACATGCGGTCGCGGGCTTCCTGCATCAGCCTGTCTAAATCGCGGGAGAGGCCGTCCGGTAAAGTGACTGCCACATGGTCACCGATCAGCGCAAAACACTTTTTGCGGTTATAATAATACCGGAAATGTTCGATCGTTTTTGTTTCCGTTTCGCTGAGCGCTCTTGGTACGATTTTGTACAGTTGCAATACAGGGCACCTCTTTTCTGGCGGGTTGGAACAGCTGCTCCCAGTTTGCCGCATGGAAGCATCGTGTCGATATTGATTACATTATAATATACTCTGCTATCGTGCGCAAGTAAAAAGACATGGGACGGCGGTTTTTGAGCAGCTTGCCAAAAGCGGCGGCCGGGGAAAAATAAAAATTGACGGCCACGGCAATTTTGCAGATGTTTTTTTCCAAAAACTGGGTTTGCCTGGAAATTTTGGATGACCCGGACGTTTGCAAAGAGAGAAAAACAGGCAAATGGCGCGATGGCGGGCGGTCCCGCTAAAAGATGTCTGGGCCGCTGCCTTTTCGGGTCCTCCCTCTTGTCAAATACGGGTGTTTGGAGTAAAATAATAAATAAAAAAACGACCGGGGAAAAGGAGGGGGACACGGATGAAAACGGTGACGGTGCGCGGCGTGGAGATCGGCACAGGGCGGCCGAAGATCGCTGCGTCGATCACGGGTGCGGACCGGGCGGCGGTATTGGCCCAGGCTCAGGCTCTGAAAGCGCTGCCGGTGGAGATCGCCGAGTGGCGCATGGACTGCTTTTCCTCCGGGGAAGAACTGACCGATGTGTTGGACGGCCTGCGCCGCGTCCTTGGCCCCATGCCCCTTCTTGCCACATACCGCACCCGGCGGGAGGGCGGAAAGGGAGACGCGGCGGCGGAGGAATACCTGGCCGTCAACGAGGCGGTCCTGGCCGCCGGCGGGGTGGACCTGCTGGATGTGGAGCTGTTTTCCGGGGAGGAGACCGTATCCCGGCTCATTGCCGCGGCCCACAGGGCGGGCGTCGCGGTGGTGGCCTCCAGCCACGATTTTGAAAAGACGCCGGAGAAAGGGGAGATGCTCCGCCGCCTGCGCCGGATGGAGGAGCTGGGCGCGGACCTGTTGAAGCTGGCTGTCATGCCCCGTACCCGGCGGGATGTGCTGACCCTTTTGGAGGTGACCGAGACGCTGCATAGCGGCGGCGTCCGGCGGCCCCTGATCACCATGAGCATGGGACGGCTCGGCGCGCTCACCCGTGTCTGCGGCGGCGTCTTCGGCTCTGCCGTCACCTTTGGCGCGGCATCTGAGGCCTCTGCCCCGGGCCAGCTCGATGTGACGGAGCTGGCCCGGATGCTGGCGCTGCTCCAGCCGGAGGAAGCGTAGGATACGGGAGCATATTTTTCGCTTTTTCGACGTGCTTCGACGGGTTATTCCTTTTTGCGCCGCTTTTTTAACATTTTTTCCTAACATTTTCCCTCTTTTTTTCAAAACTTCCTTTTTTGAGAAGTTTTCGACAATATCCACAGGATTTTCCACATTTTTCCCCAATCGTGCCGCCGGGAAAGCTCCCGATGCGCGGGGGAGGGCGGTCCGCCGGTGCGCCCGGTGGGATCAGGAGGTGTGTGATGAGACGGAACGGTTTGCTTTGCGCGGTATTGCTCTGTGCCGCTGCGGCGTTTGCCGGGTGCGCCCCTTCGGAGAGCGGGGCCGGTTTGCAGGCGGCGCCCCAGGGGGAAACGGATGTGCGGGCGTCCTCCGCCGCGGAGGACCGGGCGGCGCGTATGCAGGAGTACGGGCGCCTGGAACGGCTGCGTATGGACATCCCGGAGGATGCTCCCACGGCGGTTCGGGCGGAGCATTTCACCATTTCCGTCCAGGAGGTGGATGCCCTGACGGCGGAATACGTCGTGTTTAACGGCTACGGCGAGGATACCGCCCGGGAAAAGGCCCTGGAGCTGTTGATCGGGGAATATACGGTCCGCGCCTGGGCCGCGGAGGAAGGGATCGCCGCAGACGAGGCGTCTGTCCGGGCGATCATTGCCGACGAGCAGGATTCCGACGCCGACGATCCCGCCGGGATGCGGCAGTTCCTCCGGGGCTTTGACGGGGACGAGGCGTTGTACCGCATGTTCCAGAAGGAGGACCTGACCGGCACGCAGACCGTTGAAGCGTTCCGCGCCTGGTATCGCAAGGAATACGAGGCTGCGGGAGGGACAGACTTTGAAGGAGATTACCGCGCGGCGGTGGAAGAGCGGATCGCCGGGGAGCATGTGGAGCTGGTCATGCCGGAGCACGGGGAGGAGGACGCGTCCGATGGAGCTGAATAAAGAAACTGTCGAAGGAGTATTGGACCGGGAGGTCCGTCCGGCGCTGGAGCGGCACGGCGGGGATATCCGGGTGGAAGCGCTGGAGGGGGACGTTCTGCGTTTGCGCCTGCTGGGCCAGTGCAGCGGCTGCCCCTCGGCGGAGCTGACCATGGAGCAGCTGGTGCGCAAAACGCTGACGGAGGCGTTTCCGCAGCTGCGGGACGTGGTGCTGGTCACCGGCGTGAGCGACGCGCTCATCGACGAAGCCCGCCGGGTGCTGCGGGCGCGCCATTCATGAAACGGATCTATCTGCACTACTGCGGCGGCTGCAACCCCCGCTATGACCGCCCGGCGCTGGGCGCGCAGCTCCGGCGGGATTTTCCCCAATACGATTACACGTCCGCAGAGGAAGACAAGGCGGATCTGGAGCTGGTGCTGTGCGGCTGCACGGCGGCGTGTCCGGCGCGGCGGGAGGCGTCCGCGCCACGGCGTTTCGTCGTGACCCATCAGACGGACCGGACGGCGCTGTACGCCGCGCTTGCGGCTTTGGAGGCGGATTGATCCGCGCGGATTTGTTTGACGCCCTCCACGGGGGGATTCAATAAAATTGACACGATTTTAGGAGGCAGAAGTTATGGCATTGATGACAGGCGAAGAGTACATCGAAAGTATCCGCAAGATGAACATGGAGGTCTATCTGTTTGGCAAACGGGTGGACTGCCCTGTGGATGATCCCATCCTGCGCCCCTCTCTCAACTCTGTGCGCATGACCTATGATCTGGCCCAGATGCCGGAATATCAGGATCTGATGACGGTCATTTCCCCTTATACCGGCCAGCGGGTGAACCGCTTTACCCACATCCATCAAAGCGCCGAGGATCTGATGAACAAGGTGAAGATGCAGCGCCTGCTGGGTCAGAAAACCGCCGCATGCTTCCAGCGCTGCGTGGGGATGGACGCGTTCAACGCCGTGTTTTCCACCACCTATGAAACGGATCAGGCCCACGGCACCCATTATCACGAAAACTTCAAAAAATTCATGACTTATGTCCAGGACAAGGATCTGACCGTGGACGGCGCCATGACCGACCCCAAGGGCGACCGGTCCAAAGCGCCCCACGCCCAGGAGGACCCGGATCTTTACCTCCATGTGGTGGAGCAGCGGCCCGACGGCATCGTGGTGCGCGGCGCGAAAGCCCACCAGACGGGCATCCTCAATTCCCACGAGGTCATCGTCATGCCCACCATTTCCCTGGGGCCGGAGGACAAGGAGTACGCGGTCTCCTTTGCCGTACCCGTGGATACCAAGGGCATCTTTATGATTATCGGCCGCCAGAGCTGCGACACCCGCAAGCGGGAGCACACGGAAATCGACGTGGGCAACAGCGAGTTCGGCGGTGTGGAGGCCCTGGTGGTGTTCGACGACGTGTTCGTGCCCAACGACCGCATTTTCCTCAACGGCGAGAGCGAGTTTGCCGGTATGATGGTGGAGCGCTTCGCCGGGTACCACCGTCAGAGCTACGGCGGCTGCAAGGTGGGCGTGGGCGACGTGCTCATCGGCGCGGCGGCTGTGGCCGCGGAGTACAACGGCGTGGATAAGGCCAGCGCCGTGAAGGACAAGATCATCGAGATGACCCATCTGAACGAGACTCTCTATTGCTGCGGCATCGCCTGCTCCGCCGAGGGCTATCCCACGGAGTCGGGCAATTACATCATCGATCTGCTGCTGGCCAACGTTTGCAAGCAGAACGTGACCCGCTATCCCTACGAGATCGCCCGCCTGGCCGAGGACATCGCCGGCGGATTGATGGTCACGGCTCCGTCGGAGGCCGATCTGCGGGACGAAAAGCTGGGGCCGGTGATCGAAAAATATCTCAAGGGCCGCGCGGATGTGTCCACGGAAAACCGCCTGCGCATCCTGCGCCTGATCGAAAATCTGACCCTGGGCACCGCCGCCGTCGGCTACCGCACGGAGTCCCTCCATGGCGCGGGTTCGCCCCAGGCCCAGCGTATCATGATCGCCCGTCAGAGCAACCTTAACCACAAGAAGGCGCTGGCCAAGGCCATCGCGCACATCAAGGAAGATTGATCCGCCCCGCCGGAGCTCCGGGCTGGGAAGACCGTGCAAAAGCGGCCCGGGCCGGACGGAACGGCGCATCCCATGGATCGGAAAGGGAGTGGTCCCCATGTTCTACTGTAATCACTGCGGCGCGGAGCTGCCCGAGGACGCGCGCTTTTGTCATATGTGCGGCAAAGAGGTCCGGCGCAGGACGGTCTGTCCCCGCTGCCGGGCGGAGCTGCCCGATGGGAGCCGTTTTTGCAGTTTTTGCGGCGCGCCTGTGTCGGGAAGCGCCCCTCCGGCTGCAAACGCCGGACGGGGCCCTGTGCAGGGACGTCCGCCTGCGGTGGCGCGGCGCACGGCGCGGGCCATCGCCATTCCTGCGCCGAAGCCCGCGGCGCCTGCGGCGCCCCGCCCGGTCCCGCCGCCCACCAGCGCGCCCATCGCCGGGATCTCCGTGCCCGCGGTGATCAACCGCCACGATTTTTCCGGGGCGGTACATCGCTTTTTTGGCGATGACGGCAGCCGGTATACCTTTCAGGGGACGGGGATGTACGGCTTTTTAGAGCCCTTTTCCATGAATTACGCCCCTGGCGCGGGACAGGGGCCGGCCTTGAAGGGGGGCGGGAAATGGTTTTACCAGTCCTCCTTCCAGGATACCGCAGCGGAGGTGCCGGAGCTGGAGGGCGCGCAGATCCTTTCCTCCACGCCCGAAGGGATGTACGCCTACATTGCCCCCACGATCTATTTCATCGCCCCCGACGGGTCCATGCGCCCGTTTATGGACGCCGCGGAGACGCTGACCGACCTGCTGTGTTATCAGGATTGGCTGTTCGTGACGTATCTCGGCCCCTTCGACGAGACGGAGGATCCCAAAACCCATCATGTGGTCTGCTGCGACCGCTCCTATGTGGTGGTCTACGATCGGGTCACGGGGGAAGCGGTCTGTATTTTGGAGCGCTGCGCGGGCGTGTATTATATGGACCGCCGCGTCGTGATCCTCTGTGACCTGCTGGACAACGGCGAGGTCAGCCGCAACGTTTACCGGATGCCGGTCCACGGCTGGTCGCCCCAGGGCTTCAAGACGCTGTCCAACTACGTTGCCCGTATCCGCGGGAGCATCTCCTTTGCCCGCCTCTTACAGGACGCCAGCGGCGGCAAAGGCCAGTGGAAAAACGCGGCGGAATGCACGGCGAACCTGCGCTGCTGCGATTGGGAGCATAAGTGCCTGGCGTTTCAGCAAAAGGGCGCGGTAATATGGCGTGATTTCTCCGGGCGCCCTGCCGGGGGACCGCCGCTGTGAGCTGCAATCAAAAAAAGGAGCCGTTTTTGAAAACGGCTCCTTTTTTCTTATCCCTTGATTTCCACACGGCTACCGCCCACCGGGTCCTTGGTGACCGTGATCTGCCGGTCGATGCGCTCCTTTAGCTCCGAGACGTGGGAGATGATGCCCACCAGGCGGTTTCCTTCGGTCAGGGCGCTGAGGGTGCGGATGGCCTGCTCCAGCGCTTCCTCGTCCAGGGTGCCGAAGCCCTCGTCCACAAACAGCGCCTGAAGCTGTACGCCGCCGGAGGAGGATTGGATCTCGTCTGCCAGTCCCAGGGCCAGGGACAGGGAGGCCTGGAAGGATTCCCCGCCAGACAGCGTCTTTACGCTGCGCTCGCTGCCGTTGTAGTGGTCGATCACGTCCAGCTCCAGGCCGCTCTGGCTGCGCTGGTCCGCCGCGGACGCGCGGCGCTTCAGCTCGTACTGCCCCGCCGTCATGGACATCAGACGCAGGTTTGTCCGGCGGATGATGCGGTCGAAGTACATCGTTTGAATGTACGTTTCCAGTGTGATCTTTTCTTTGCCGCTCAAAGCGCCGTTGACGGTGGCGGAGAGGCTGCGTACCCATGCCCACTCCTTTTCCAACCGTTCCAGCGCGCTGCTGCTGCGCGTGATCTCCGCCGCCGCTGTGCGGTTTGCGGTAAGCCGCGCGGCGGCGGACTCCTTTTCCGCCCGAAGGGCCTGCCGCTCCCGGTCGCGTTGGGTGCGCAGCGCGGTCAAAGCGGCGGCGTCCTCTTCCGGTGCGCCGGAAAGCTGTTTTTCGTAGACGGCAATTTCCTGCTTGTATTGCTCCAGTTGGATGCGGTGATGGTCCGCGGCTTCCCTGGCTCGGTCGATGCGCTGCTGGATATTGTTTTTTTCTGCGGTCAGAGCGTCGATGCGGGCCTGGGCCTGATCCTGACTGGCGTATTCCAGCCGCTCGGAAAGCTGGCTGTGCTCCCGGTGGAGGGAGACTGCGGCGGCGTGGGCCTCTTTTTCTCTTTGGATCAAGCTGTCCAGGGCGGCGTTTAGGCCGACGAGACGCTCCTTTTGGGCCGGGAGGGAGCGCTCCAGCGTTTCCAGCTCCTGCTGCTTCCGGCGCAGGAGGGCGCTTTCCCGCTCCACAGCGGCGCGCTCATCCTCGTTTTCCTTCAGGGCCGCGAGAAGGGTGGCCTCCAGATCCTGCGCGCTTTCCCCCAGCAGCACTGCTGCCTGTTTTCCCACGTCTTGCGCCGCTGCCCGTTCCCGTTCGGCCAGGCGTCCGGCCTCCTGACTGGCATCGACCGCCGCCTGCTCCGCGGCGGCGGCACGTTCCTTTTCTGCTTCAAGAACCGCTTGGGAAGGAGCGCCCTCCGGCATCGCTGCCGGGGCTGGGTGGTGGACGGAGCCGCAGACGGGACAGGGCGTCCCTGCCCGGAGAGAGGAGGCCAGCAGACCGGCCTGGGCGTCAAGAAACGCCCGTTCCAGGGCAGACGCGCCTGCGCGGGCCGCTTCTGCCTCCATTGCTTTGACGCGGTAGATTTCCTGGGCCTTTTGCAGTGCCGACACGGCTACGCGGTGGCCCGCCATGGCCTCTTGCAGCGCCGAGAGCTGTTCCAGCTGCCGGGCCAGGGCCGCGGCCTGTCCTTCGCAGCGCTGCAGGTCCGCGCGGATGCCGCCCAGCTGCCGGATCGCTTCTTGATCTTCGTTCAGCGCTTCCTCCAATGCGGCGGCCTCCTGTTTGTGGGCGGTCAGCTTGTCCTCTGCCGCGCTTAGGGCTTTGTCCGCCTGGGCGCATTGCCCGGCCAGCTCCGTGAGATGGATGTAATCTTTCAGACGTTCCGTCCCTTCGGCGATCTCTATGGCCAGCGCTTCCACACGCGGGGCGTTTTCCTCCGCCGCGGAGCGCTCCTGTTCCGCCTGGGCCAGTTTGGGCGTCAGCTGTGCCGCGGCGGACCGTGCCTGCGTCAGCGTGGACCGGGCGCGGTCGTTGCTCTGGGCCTGCTCAAGACGGCGGATGATCTCTGCCAGGTCGTGATCCGCCGCCTGGAGCGCTTCTTCCAGCCGCGCGGCCTCCTGTTCGTCTGCGGCAACGAGCCGTGCGGTCAGCTCCGGCAGCTCCGGGGCGTCCGCTCCGCTGTCCTTTGCCGCCTCCAGTGCCGCCCACAGGGGGCTGTCCGCCGGGCAGGAGAGGCCCGCGATCTGTTGGGCGATCGTATTGCGCAGACGGTGGTATGCTTCGCTGCGGGTGTTGGACTCCGCCTTCAAGCGCTCCTGCAAGGTCTGGTACAGGCCCGTATGGAACAGGTCGCGGAAGATCTTGCTCCGCTCCTCGGTCCTGGCGTGGAGCAGCTGCAAAAACGCTCCCTGGGCGATCATGGCGACCTGGGTGAATTGGCTGCGGTCCAGGCCGATCAGCTCTGTCACCGCCCGCGTCACCTCGCGGGAGCGCGTCACCGGCGGGCGGTCGTCGGGATAAGTGAGCACGGCGCCGGCTTTTTCTGTGGTCATACCGTCGCCCCGCCCCTTGGGCCGCTCATACTCCGGGTTGCGGCGCACGGTATAGCGCTTCCCCTGGGAGAGGAAGGACAGCTCCACAAAGGTGGGCGTACCGGGGGCGGCGTACTTGCTGCGAAGGGTGTCCGCGCCGCGGAGCACGCCGCTGACTTCCCCGTAGAGGGCGAAGGTGATGGCGTCGAACAGGGCCGTTTTTCCCGCGCCGGTATCGCCGGTGATCAGATACAGGCCGCTGTCGCCCAGGACGGTCAGGTCCAACGTTGTTTCCCCGGCGTAAGGGCCGAAGGCCGAGATGGTCAGACAAACCGGTTTCATTGCGCTCCCTCCCATATTTCTTCGATCAGAGCCTGGAACAGCGTCCGCTGGCCATCGCTGAGGGGCTGCCCGTTTTGCAGCAGGTAAAACTCCTCCAGCAGCGCCAGGGGCGTTTTCTGCTCCACGGCGGCAGCGCCCTCGGGCACGCTTTCGCTGCGGGTGCGGCAGTTGTCGTAATCCAGGCGCATCAGATGGGGATAGATGATCCGCAGCTTGGCCGCGGCGTCTGGGATGTCCTCCTCGTCGGTCAGGGTGATGTGGAGGTAGTCGCCGGTGGGCGTGTCCCGGTATGTCTCCCGGGCCGTCAGTTCCGCGTAAGTTCCCCGCAGCTCCCGCATGTCCCGCAGGGGCGTCAGGGGAAGGAAGGAAACATCCACACAGCCCTTTTCCCCCAGCTCCACCACGGTGACGGACTTTTCCTGGGTCGCTTCGGAAAAGGAATATTTCAGCGGCGTGCCGCAATAGCGCAGATGCGGCCCCACCCATTGGGGACCGTGGATATGGCCCAGGGCCACATAGTCAAACGCCGCGAACAGCGCCGCGTCCACGGCGTCGAGGCCGCCCACGCTGACTTCCTCCGAGGCGCACCGCTCCGCCCCTGTGACGAACTGATGGGCGAGCAGCACGTTTCGGGCGGTCGGGTCCAGCGGCAGCTGGCCCACCGCCCAGGCCACCGCGTCCTGATAGCTTTCGATGGCCGCGTCGGGGGAAACGCGGCGCACTGCGGCGGGTTTGAGAAAGGGCAGCAGGTATACATGGACCGGACCGAATGCGTCGCGGAGCACGACGGGGCCCTCCGGTCCCTGGTAGACGGGGGATATGTGGATGCCCCGGCTGGACAGGAGCTGGGCGCCGAAGGCGAGCCGTTCGGCGGAATCGTGATTGCCGCTGATGAGGAATACCTCAATGCCGCGCTCCGCCAGGTGCGTCAGGAACGTGTCCAGCAGGGATACGGCTTCCGTCGGAGGGACGGCCTTATCGTACACATCCCCGGCGATCAGTACGCCGTCAGGATGGTGGCGGTCTGCCAGGTCCAGGATCTGGTCCAGGATGTGGCGCTGGTCCTCCAACAGGGAAAAGTCGTTCAGCCGTTTGCCCAGATGCAGGTCCGAAAGATGGAAAAATTTCATGGGATACCTCCTTTGGCGGGGGATCGTAAAAGGAATTGCGACAGGAAAGGCGGACCGGCGGCGGACAAAAAATGCCCTTTTTACCGCGTATCCGGCCTGATGCTACAGTATCACGCCGCCGCTGTACCGTCAAGCTGTTTGTGCGCCGCCGGTCCGCGCCTCCCTTTACAGCGCCGCCGTCCTTTGCTATAATGGCCGGGAGGAGAGATGCCCGATGTACGACGAACTGACCCAGGTCGATATCGATAAAATGCGCGAGGAGATCACCTACCGCAAGACGGTCCTGCGCCCAAAGCTGATCGAGGATGTGCAGACCGCCCGCGCCTTCGGCGACTTGAGCGAAAACTTTGAATACAAATGCGCCAAGCGGGACAAGAACCGCAACGACAGCCGCATCCGCTACCTGGAGCGTATGATCGCTACGGCGAAGGTCATCGACGGCGCCTCCGGCGGCGACGCCATCGGACTGTTCGACAAGGTGACGCTGTTCAACGAAAAACTGCAAAAAGAACAAACTATCCGCCTAGTGACGACCCTGCGCCAGAACGCTCTCAAGGGGCTCATCAGCAAGGAATCCCCCGTGGGCAAGGCGCTGCTGGGCCATAGAGCCGGGGAGCGGGTGGAGATCGTAGTGAGCGATCAGATGCGCTACACCGTGGAGATCCGCGCTGTGGAAAAGGGTGAGGACGACCCGTCGCTGGATATCAGCGCTTATTGAGGACGGGCGTATGAGCACGCTGTATCTGCGCTCCTTTACCCTGCCAAGCCAGGGAGCCGAGGAAGGGTATTGGAACGATCCGTCCAATCCAAGAGCAAAGCGCACCTGTTATACCACCCATTATCCCTTCGGCGTGTTCCGCCGCAGGCAGCCGGGACAGTTCACCTTCGACCCGGTCACGATCTTCTACGGCGGCAACGGCAGCGGGAAATCCACGCTGCTGAACGTCATTGCCGCGGCGCTGTCCCTCCGGCGGCGGACGGTGTACAACCGCACGGATTTTTTTGACGATTACGTTTCCCGGTGCGCCTGGGACGCGCCCGAGGTGCCGGGGAGCAGCCGGATCGTCACCAGCGACGACGTGTTCGACTATCTCATCGGTGTGCGGGAGCTGAACGAGAACATCCACGCAAAACGCGCGGAGCTGTTTGCGGAGTATACCAGCGTCCGGTATGCGGATTTTCAAATGCGCTCCCTGGACGATTACGAGGCCCTTTCCCAGGTGGTGGACGCCCAGCGGAAGTCGGCGTCCCGCTATGTCAAGGGACGGCTGATGGAGAACATGCCCGAGCAGTCCAACGGGGAAAGCGCGCTGGAGTTCTTTACCGGGGCCGTCGGCGAAGGGGCGCTGTATTTGCTGGATGAGCCGGAAAACAGCCTTTCCGCGGCCCTCCAGCTGAAATTGAAGCAGTTTTTGGAGGATTCCGCCCGGTTTTACCGCTGCCAGCTGGTCATTGCCACCCATTCGCCGTTCCTGCTGTCCCTGGCCAGGGCGCGGATCTACGACCTGGACGAGACGCCCGCCGCGGTGAAGCGCTGGACGGAGCTTGCGAACGTGCGCACTTATTTTGACTTTTTCCGCAGCCATGCAGGGGAGTTCGAGCCCTGACGGCAGGCGGCGGAGCACGAAAGGAGCATCATTGGATGGCCCGGACCTTTACCCCCTGCCAGGCGGCGGAGCGGAGCATTCAGAAAAAATACCGCAGGGAGCTGTGGGGGCCCTTTGTGGCCGCGGTGAAGCGCTATGAGCTGATCGAGTCCGGCGACCGCATCGCCGTGTGCATCTCCGGGGGCAAGGACTCCATGCTCCTGGCCAAGCTGATGCAGATGCTCCGGCACATCAGCGACGTTCCCTTCGACCTGACGTTCCTGGTTATGGACCCCGGCTACGCTCCCGCCAACCGGCGGCAGATCGAGGAAAACGCCCGGCTGCTGGAGATCCCTGTCGAAATCGTGGAAAGCCGGATCTTTGAGATCTCCGAGCGGATGGACAATAGAAAGCCCTGCTATCTCTGTGCGAAAATGCGCCGGGGGTGGCTCTATCAGCACGCCCAGGAGGCCGGCTGCAACAAGATCGCCCTGGGCCACCATTTTTCCGACGTGATCGAGACCACCCTGATGGGCCTGCTCTATGGCGCGCAGCTCCAGACCATGCGTCCCAAGCTCCACAGCAACCACTTCCCCGGCATGACCCTCATCCGCCCCCTCTACTGCGTCCATGAGGACCATATCATCGCCTGGAAAAACTACAACCGCCTTACGTTCCTCCAGTGCGCCTGCCACTTTACCGAGCACTGCGCCACGGGGGAGGGCGATTCCAAGCGCCGGGAGGTCAAGGAGCTGATCCGCACGCTGAAGGCGGATTGTCCCCAGCTGGAAAAAAATATTTTCAACGCCATCCACGACGTCAATGTGGACACATTCCTGGGTTTTTCCTATCACGGCGCGGGACCGGCGTTTCTGGATATGTTTGCCGAGGAGGGACGCCGCTTTGCCGCTGGCGGGGACCCGCTGCTGCCGGAGCAGGAGTCGTAATCGAAAAGAGAAAGCCGTCGGTTTCCCGATGGCTTTTTGTATCTCGCATAAAATTTATTGTATTACAATAAATTTTTGTTGACATTTTCTTCCTTTGAGGGTATACTGACCATAAAAGGCCGTAAAGGCGGGAAGAAAGGAAGCATACTTTATGGAACAGAAAACGTTGTCGCTGGTGTTAAAGATTGTACTGGCCGGCCTGGGCGCTGCGGGGGCCGTGGTCTATTTTTGGCTGCTGCCCATGTTCGGCGGCGACTTTGCCGCCTCCAATCCCGGCTATGAGGCCTGCTTTCGCCCCTGGCTCTTTTTCCTGTGGATGACGGCTGTGCCCTGCTATGCGGCGCTGTTTTTCGGCTGGAGCATCGCCGTGGAGATCGGGCGGGACAATTCTTTTTCCAACAAAAATGCCAAATCGCTGCGTGCCATCGCCGTGCTGGCGGCGGTGGACGCCGTGTTCTTTTTCCTTGGGAATATCCTTTTTCTGCTGCTGGATATGAGCCACCCCGGAGTTCTGCTGCTATCGTGTTTTATCGTGTTCGGCGGCGTGGCCATCGCCGTTGTGGCGGCGTGCCTTTCCCATCTTGTGTACAAAGCGGCCAAGATGCGGGAGGAAAATGATTTGACGATTTAAGGGGGGCGGGGCTGTGATCATCATCAACATCGACGTCATGCTGGCCAAACGGAAGATGAGCGTTACGGAGCTGTCCGAGCGCGTGGGCATCACCCTGGCCAATATGTCCATTTTGAAAAACGGCAAAGCGAAGGCGGTCAAGCTGGAGACGCTGGATAAGATCTGCCGCGCCCTGGACTGCCAGCCGGGGGACCTGCTGGAATGGCGGGAAGGGGAAGGGCCGTCCCGGGAACCGTAAGAAAGGGGCGCGCAGATGCGGACACGAAAATTGACCAGATTTTTCCTGGCGCTGGCCGTGGCCTTTGCGCTGTTCGGAGTACTGAACCTGTTGTGGATGGGTTTATCCGCGATGGAGCGGCCCGCAGCCGGGGACTGGCGTCTTTTGAAAAAACTGTCGAACGATGTGTGCGTTGACGTTACAGGGGGCCAGATCGCTTTTTATGAGGATACCCACGGCGGCTTCCACGGCGACGGCGACACGTTCCTGACCGTCGCCTTTGATGCGGATGCCGCCCCGCACATCGCTGCCGGCGGCGCCTGGAGCGCCCTTCCCCTGACGGACGATCTGGCTACGGCAGCTTACGGCCGCTATGAGCTGCGGGATGGCGGCGGGTATTTCACCGGTCCGCTGGCCACAGATGGGGACGGCGCATGTTATTTTCCCACCGTCGAAACCGGTTATTACTTTTTCAAGGACCGCTTCGCAGACGCCGCCGGTTCCCAAAGGGACGGCAGCTTCCTGGACCGCGGCTGCTACAATTTCACCCTTGCCCTGTATGACGCGGACCGCGGCACGCTTTATTACTACGAGCTGGATACCTGAGAACAGGCGGCATACTTCTCCGCTCCTTTGCATAAATATAGCTTGACCAAATTAAGGCTGCAAAGGAGCGTTGTACCAATGAAAAAGACGAAAATTCAACAGGCGAGGGCGGCGGCGCGGCGCGGGGCTGCCATGCTTTTAGCGGCTGCAGCCCTGACGGCTTCCACCGTGTTTTCGGCCCATGAATTCCCTGCCGGAGCCGGCGCATTTGCCCTGGCGCTGATGAAACAGGAGCTTGGCCCTCTGGGGGCGCGGACAGCCTCCAACGGCTTTTCCCTGCTGACGGGCCTTGCCGTGGGGGACAGCGCGCTGATGCTGGCGAACCGGGGCGCGGTGGAAACGCTCCGAAACGGAACCGTGCCGGAGGGCGGCGACAGCGAGCTCCACGAGGGCACCATCATCGATCCTGGAGACGGCACGGCGTCGGCCCCGGAACCGGCCCCCGTCCCTGTGGGCGCGGACAACGGCGTGCCCGCCCGTACCATCCATCCGACGAATCCCCAGGGCTATCTCGTCTGGAAGGATGTGTATATCACCAACACCAGCAAGTATACCCCGGATCTGGAGGCACTTATGGCGTCCCGCCCCGCGGCGGTCTTCACCGACGAGATGCCTCAGGTCTTGATTCTGCATACTCACGCTACGGAAGCGTATACCATGCCCAAGGGTCAGGAGTACGAGACCAGCGGTGGCACCCGGACGGAGGATACGAATTATAATGTGGTGCGCGTGGGCGACGAAATCGCCGATGTCTTTGAAGAGCACGGCATCTCTGTCCTGCACGACCGCACGCTGTACGACGCCTACGGCTACAACGATGCGTACAGCCGTGCGGAGACGGCCATCCAGGCCTATTTACAGAAATATCCCTCCATCCACTTTGTCCTGGATATCCACCGGGACGCCATCGAAGACAGCGACGGCAACAGCTATAAGGTACTGGCCCAGGCCGAAGGCCGCAGCGCGGCCCAGCTGTCCATCGTGGTGGGAACCGACGGCGGCGGGCTGGCCCACGACCACTGGCAGGAAAACCTCAAGCTGGCTGTTTTGCTCCAACAGGACGTATTGGAGCATTATCCTACGCTGATGCGGCCCATGTATCTGCGCAACTCCCGCTATAACGAGCACGCCACCGCCGGTTCCCTGCTCATCGAGGTGGGCGCGGCGGGCAATTCCCTGGATGAGGCGCTCTTTTCCGCCCGGATCTTTGCTGAGCGCGCCGTGGTGGTGTTTGAAACGCTGCGTGTGCCGGCGGAAGGGATATAGCGGAGCGTCCGGGGACGGCAATACCGAATTTTACCGTGTCCCTGTTCAAGATTTGGGTTGTTAACAGCTATTTTTCAAAAGTATTCGTCAAAACACCGAAAGCGGGCGGTCACCCTTGAATTGTGGCCGCCCGATAAACTGAAATTTATTCTTATTTTTTAGCTTTGAGAAACAATCCTTGATCTTTTCTATAAACCTGTACTGTATTAAATTCCGCATTATAAAAAAACGCATCTAACTCTTTTTGACCGTATATCCTCACATCTCCTTTTTTTGAAAAGGGAAACCAGAGGTTGTTCGCAAAAAATCTGAGTACTGCGCCAAAGTTGGGATCGGCTAAATATACCGCACCGCCTTTCTTCAAAACTCTTTTACATTCATTTGCAAACCCCTGCGGATTTTCAAAGTGATGAAATGCACAGCATACTGTTATGATA